>JAJSAL010000054.1 GCA_024274705.1 Spirochaetota bacterium | reverse complement strand
AAGGGCCCGCGAGACGGTTGCGATGCTCACGCCCAGTTTTTCAGCAATCTCGTTCATGGTGATCGGCATTAGCTTTTCTCTCTTTGTGTGTCCATACGTAAATAGTACTGTAATTCTACATAAAAAAGGATTGTTTATCAATATTTTGAGAATTAATATATTATTTGCCACAAGTTGCAATTTGGTATAGAGTAAATTACAAACTATAAACTTGGTGTTTACTTTCATTACAATTTATCGATATTCGTATTTTTACTAATCTCAAGGTAAGGAATAAGGATGGAACAGAAAGTACTTTATGAAGAATTAACACCGGCTGAATTTCAATTACGTTTAAGAGACGCACCGATTGCCTACCTACCCCTAGGTACTCTGGAATGGCATGGCCTTCATCTGCCGTTAGGTGCTGACGGTCTCCAGGCAAAGGGTTTTTTTCAGCAATTAGCAACCTGTGTCGGGGGTATCGTTCTGCCAATGCTTTTTATAGGTCCTGATACTCATAAAACAGTAAAAAGACGTGACTTTTACGGTATGGATTTTGAGGGTCTGAAGGACTGCGAACCGGTAAACCTTACAGGCAGTGCATATTGGGTCAGTGAGGAGGATTTTAATATTTTGTTAAGTGCTATTCTTAGGCAGATAAAACGAGCGGGATTTCACATTGTAACTGCTCATGGCCATGGTCCTTCTACAGAGTTTTTCAGCAGGAACAAGGCAACATGGAAAAAGAAATACCGGTTGGAGACTTACACTTGCCGGCGTGAAAATGAAGATGACGGTATAGGTATACAAACCGATCACGCCGGAGCCAACGAGACATCAATAGTAATGGCTTTGCGTCCTGATTTAGTACATATGGAAAACCTGTCATCCGACCTTAGAGAATGGCCCCTTGCAGTAGAGGGTGAAGATCCCCGGATCCGCGCAAATGCCGAAACAGGCAGAAAAGCAATTGCTGCCAATATTGAAAGAATGAGTAAGATATTAAGGGAGGCCCTATCTCAATTACAGCTGTCTCGATAATGCCGGATAAGTCTCGGTGCTTATACGTTTACTTGACACACCCATAATCTCTTAATGTTTTTATCATCTCAACGATATTTTCCGGCGGAACATCCGGTTGAATATTGTGAACAGGTGCGAATATAAATCCACCACCAGGAGATAGATCATCAATACGCTTTTTTACTTCTTCTCTTACTTCCGGAATCGATCCTCTCGGAAGCACGTACTGAGTATCTACTCCTCCACCCCAGAAAGATATCGCATCTCCAAAATCTTTTTTCAAAGCTTTTGTATCCATCCCAAAAGCGCTGACCTGTACAGGATTAATTGCATCGATACCGGCTTCAATATAATGAGGAATTATATCCCTTATCGCCCCGCATGAGTGAAAGCAAATGTATACAGAGTTAGATGCTTTCTTCTTAATGTGAGTACAAAGGTTTTTGTAGCGGGGCAGAAACATCTTCTTAAAAACATCAGGGCTGAACATCAGGCTATTCTGTGTCGCGATATCGTCGGCTTCAGTAACAATATCAACCAGCCCTCCAAGCCCCTCCAGCATTATTTCCCAATACTCGAGTCTGTAATTAAGCAATTTATCTAATAAACTCTCAACTAATGAGGGAACGGTAACCATATCCATCAAGAGATCCGATGTTCCCCGTAACATACATGCGAGTTCAAAAAAACCTCCCGTCGGTTCCGAAACGATCACGGGAAAACCGTTTTCACGGATTCTTTCCGCTTTCTTTTTTAATTCGGCAATTTCAATTGCGTCGGGCAGCCCAGGCATAGGCAACTTTTTTATTTCACCCAGAGTAAAATTATCTGCCAAAGGGAATCCCCTTGGATCATAGTACAATCCACCGTTTACGGGTTGAACCCATTTAATCCCGTAATCATCATAAAAACTAATATAATTGTTATCCCGGGTTTTTTTAATACTCCTGAAATCACTCGCTGACGGATCTATTCTGCGAGTATCAACCTCCAGTTTTCTCAGGATATCTTCAGTCAACAGTGCTTGCTGTGTAATTTCTTCACCTACCAAAACTTCCTCATGGATGTTTATCAATCCTTGTAATTTCCGGAAAGCATTTATATGGATCCCTGCATTCGGGTTACCGCCAAGATCAAACGGTATTCGGTCCGGTTCTTTATGCTGCAGAGCTCTGAGCATCCTATCCCTCGGTAAAATTTCATCCTTCATCGGTTCTCCTCCAGAACAATTTGATAGCACGACTCAGGCACTATCGAGATCTTCATTACGTACAACTCAACATAATCGATACAATAAGGTAATTTCATTCAGTTTGACTTGATTAAGGTGTATTGGTTTCTCACAGAAAATATGTTTCCCGGCTTCTGCTGTTTTTTGGATAAGCCCGGCATGCGTGTTTGCGGGAGGGCATATCAAGACTGCGTCTATTGAATCATCGTTAAGAAGTATATCATTTTCTGTAAATATCGCGGATTCGGGTAATCCCGGGGATTGAATCCACTCCCCTGTTTTTCTATCAGTACATGGATCTGAGAGTCCAACGAGTCCAGCTTTGCAAACAAATTTTGAAATACTTTCTGCACGTACCCTTCCACTTCTAATCCTACCCATGCTATATGCCCAGGGTTTCCGTAAGGTACTCTTTTGCCATTTTTGCATAGACGAAAGGGTTAGCCTTCACAGGATCCTGCTCTGCTTCAACAACCATCCACCCTTCATATCCGGAACCTTCTAAAATTGAGAAAATTTCAGGGAAATCGATACATCCATCCCCGGGTACAGTAAAAACACCCTCTTCAACACTATCAAGAAAACTTAGATTCTTCTTCCGAACTAATGTATATACATCCATTCTTACATCCTTCAAGTGAACATGCCCGATCCGCGGGGCAAACCGCTTACAAGCAAGGACAGGATCCCCATCGGAAATCATAAAATGTCCGGAATCATAGAGAAGGAAAACATAATCCGGATGGGTATCATTCAAGAAACACTCAGTTTCTTCAATTGTCTGGATTCCTGTACCCATATGATGGTGATAACACAATTTAAAACCCTCTTCCCTTGCAATGTAGCCAAGATTGTTTATCCCTTTCGTTACAGAACCCCATTCCTTAGAAGAAAATTTCACCTTACCGTTAAAAACTGAAACCGATCTATCCTTTTGACAGGACCGTGTCTGTTCAGAAGGGCCGATGATATGAGCTCCCACTTCTTTTAAAAATTTTAATTGCTTTCGAAAAGCTTGTTCTACCTTACTGTACGGTATGGAAGCGAGGTATAAACTACACCACTGGTTACAAATTTCAAGTCCCCGCAGACAGAGATATTCTTTTAAGATTACCGGATCTTTAGGAAATTTATTTCCTACTTCACTTCCGGTAAACCCGGCAAGAGCCATTTCGCTTATGCACTGTTCGAAAGTATTTTCAATACCTAAACGGGGTATGTCATCATTCGTCCAGCCTATCGGGGCAATACCCAGTTTAACCTTGTTTTTGTACACTGCTGATTCCTTTATTAATATTGTCTTACATTTTGAAGTTCTTTTTCTTGTGTTTTGTATGCCTCATTAACAGCCTTCTTCTTTGAAACTTCCGGAATACCGACGCGCCACCAGCATTCATACCCGTTAGTCATAGATTCTGGATTTGTTTTAACATCTATCAGTGTAGAGATTTTACTCTCCCGAGCCATTGTTATCGCTTCTTTGAATTCCTCAGCATTGTGTACAGTCCAGGCATCGCAACCATAGCTTTTGGCGTTGGCTGCATAATCTACCGGGACAGATTTTCCGTCTAATAATCCTGATTTATTATTCCTGAAATTGAATTCACATCCAAAAGGTGGTATTCCTTTTGATCCCTGAAGATTACCGATACAGTGGAACCCGCTGTTGTCAAATACTATTATATTGATTTTAATACCTTCCTGGATGCTTGTCAGCAACTCTGAGTGGAGCATTATATAAGCACCGTCTCCTAACAAGCAGTACACCTCTTTCTCCGGATTAGCTATTTTTGCCCCCAGGGCACCAGCCACCTCATAGCCCATGCATGAGAATCCGTATTCCACATGATACGTATGAGGTATTCGCGTCCTCCATGTTCGTTGCAGATCACTAGGAAGGCTTCCCGAGGCGGTAAGGATAATTGCATCTTCCGGTATCAACCCTTCATTCAGCTGCCCGATCACCCGTGACTGAGAATACCCCTCTTTATCATCAAGGCTGTACAACCTGTCTACTTCCTCATCCCATTCCCTTTTCAGATCCCGGATCTCATTTCCATATGATGCTGTATACCTCTTTTCTTTAAGATGTTTATCAAGGTCCTCTAGAGCAGTTTTTGCATCGGCTAGAATCGGTACACCGTCCGCTTTATACGCATCGAATGGATGCAAATTTATAGAAAGAAAATCTACTTTCGGATTTTGAAAAAGCCATTTTGAACATGTATGAAAATCATTTAACCGACTACCGACTGATATTACCAGGTCGGCTTGTTTCGCTATTCTATTTGCAGTGAGTGTCCCGGTAAGGCCGATACCTCCAAGGTTCATCGGATGATCCCAAACAATTGTTCCTTTTCCAGCTTGAGTTTCGGCAAAAGGGATATTGAAATTGGAAGTAAAAGCTTCAAGAGTCTCACCGGCTTCAGAATAGCTGACTCCACCCCCACAGATAATAAGCGGTTTTTTCTTTCCGGCTATAATCTTCGTCAAAAACTCAGCCTCGCCTTCGGCCAAAGGTCTTCGCCGGACAGTGTGAATCCGTTTCCTAAAAAAGTATTCAGGATAATCCCAGGCTTCACCTTGTACATCCTGAGGGAGGCAGAGACAGACTGCACCGGTATCCGCAGGATCTGTTAGTACTCTTAACGCATTGATACTGGCAGTCATAAGCTGTTCCGGCCGAGCGATTCTATCCCAATACCTGCAAACAGGCTTAAATGCATCATTTGCCGTTATATTGTAGTTATGAGGTTGTTCTATCTGCTGAAGGACCGGATCGGGCTGCCGGCAGGCAAATGCATCACCAGGTAACAGAAGAAGAGGAATCCTGTTCGCCGTTGCAGTACCTGCGGCAGTTACCATATTCAAGGCGCCAGGTCCAATAGAACTGGTTACTACCATCATTTTCCTTCTTTTGTGTTGCTTGGCAAATGCAATGGCAGCATGAGCCATTCCCTGTTCATTATGCCCTTGGTAGAATTTAAGAGAATGATCTCCTTCCTGGATTGCTTCGCCCAAACCTACTACACAACCGTGCCCGAATATTCCGAAAATTCCTTCAACAAACTTTATTTCATTCCCATCAAATGAGATAAACTGGTTATCCAAGAATTTTACTAATGCCTGCCCTACAGTTAATCTAATTGTCTTCATACCACTTCTCCGTTGTAACTGTTTTATTTACTTATTGCCGTCCGGCCGATTTTCAACATCTTTCTCTAACCGTCAGGCGTGCTCTTCACCAAATATTCTTGAATCAGGACCGAATCCGTTGTTACCGAAATTAAATATTCATTCTACATCTCAACCCAAATACTACCGTTTCGAGAACTTTGAACACACTTTTCAATAAACTGCACTCCCCTCAATCCATCATCGATACCGGGAAATGTGAGATCCTCACCCGTCAACAAGAGTCCCGCTTTTTTTTTCTCAAGAGCTTCTATAAACCGTAAGTATATATTGGCAAAAGCTTCATGGAATCCTTCCGGATGTCCAGCCGGGATTCTTGATTGATAAAGCTTTTGAGAATAAATCTCATCTTTACCACGGGAAAACAACTGGATCGGTTTATCCAGGTAAGAAACATTCAGATAATTCGGGTTTTTCTGTATCCAACTGAGGGCTCCCCTGGTCCCATAGATTCGTACCTGAAGCCCATTATCGTGCCCCACCGCAATATACGAAGCCCAATATAAACCTTTAGCTCCCCCTTCATATTTCAACATGACTGAAGTGTTATCATCCAGGATTCTGCCATCCATAAAAACATCCAGACTTGCACAGAGGGATACAATTCTAAGTCCGGTTATATACGAGACGAGATGCTCTACGTGACTGCCTAAATCGCCACAGCAATTTGAACTCCCGCTTTGAGCAGGATCGTTTCGCCAGTGCGCCTGCTTATCCCCCTCTCTTTCAATCGGAGAAGCCATCCATGCTTCCGGAAATTCAGCATTTATAAAACGTATTTTTCCGATTTCATCATTCGTAATTAATTCTTTAGCCTGCGTGATAAGGGGGTAACCGGAATATGCGTAGCTCACACAGAATAACAATCCCCTTTTTTCAGCAATTTTTTTCAGTTCTTTAGCCTGGGCAGAGGTTGTAGTAACCGGTTTATCACACATAACATGAATTCCATTTTCCAGAAATGCTTTAGCAATAGAGAAATGGGAATCGTTAGGAGTTACAATTGATACAAAATCAACTCCATCATCCCTGCCGCCTTCCTGCACAGCCATTTCGGTAAACGTTTTATAGATCCTATCTGGAGAAAGATTCAGATCAGTTGCTATATTCAGATTCTTATCGATACTTCGTGAAAAACATCCAGCAATGAGATCGGCTTTATTATCGAATCTTGCTGCTTTCCTGTGGACGGCACCTATCCAGGACCCGCCGCCGCCTCCCACCATACCGAACTTAATCATTTTTCAATCCCTTCCTTCCTGGTACAGGAAATCGATATGATGCAACGTATTGAATATCCCAGGCATGTTTTTCTCAAATACAAAACCGGCACCCTGCACCTCTCACGGTTTAAACTGGCAGCAAGCTAAAGCCGGGGTAGAAAAGCAGATCGATTCGCACATGTCCTTTTTTTCAACAGCATCACTTTCTTACTACAGTACTGCTGGTAGTTATCGCCTCTATCACTGCTTCGGGAGTTACATGCTCTTTTTCTACATCCGACAATTTGTCCCCTCGATCCAGGATCACGAACCTGTCTGCTATCGGATAGACGTGATATACGTTATGCGTAATATATACAACAGAAGTTCCTGCGTCCCTGATCTGGAGGATCATATCATGTACCTTATGTGCTTCTTTTATGGAAAGGGCGGCTAATGGCTCATCCAAAAGAAGAAGCTTACATCCGAAATAAAAAGCTCTGCCAATTGAAATGGCCTGTCTCTCACCTCCGGATAATGTCGATACCATATCTTCCGGTGACCTTACCCTAACGCCAATTTCTTCCACCGCCCTTTTACAGTCTCTGTCCATCTTCTTCCGGTCAAGCACTGTAATCGGACCGAATTTTTTTATTATCTCTCTGCCAAGGTAAAAATTCCTGACTATGCTCATAATACTGACAAGGGATAAATTCTGTTCCACTGTATCGATACCCATATCCTTGGCTTGCTTAGGTGAGGAAAATTTAACCCGATTTCCCTCGTAATACATTTTTCCGCGGCTCGGGGTTATTACCCCCGCAATGATTTTAACCATGGTAGTTTTACCCGCCCCATTATCTCCCAAGAGACCCAGTATTTCATTTTTATTAATGTCGAAGCTGACATCTTTCAGAGCCTGGACCTTACCGTAACTCTTTCCTATATTCTCTAATCTCATGATCGCTTTATCGTTCATATTCCGGACTCCTTGTTAAGACCAAATTTTTCTGATTCTGTTGTTTATGTAGGCAGCTATGATTAAGATTATTCCAACAAAAAATTTGTAAAAGTAGCCTGGAGCTCCTGACAGCACAAGACCAATCCTGATCATACTAACAATAAATGCACCCAAAGCAGCACCGGTTATCGTTCCGTATCCACCGAACATAAATGTACCACCGATAACGGCAGCTGCAATAGCTTCCAGCTCATAACCTGTTCCAAATGCCACATTAGCAAACTTGAACCGGCTGATAGCGATACACCCTGCGAAAGCAGCAAGGACTGAACATATAACAAAGTTTATAAGTTTGACCCTGTCTGTATTTACACCTCTGCCCCGGGCTGTTTCCTGTTCACCTCCGGTAGCGAACACCCAGTTTCCGTACCTCGTTTTAAAAAGAATGAAAGAGAACAGCACGACTATAAAAAGAAACCAGATATGGGACGGCCGAAATCCGTTAGCAATGATTTTACTTAGAATGACAGGCATCACTGTATCGGCTCTGTAAGCTATAGAATGGCCCCCTGTAGCGGCGAGAAGCCCTCCTCTAGTCATTAACATCGTACCCAGGGTCGCTATAAATGAAGGTAAGCCCATTTTAACGGTTACTGCCCAATTAATGATTCCAATTATCACTCCAACGATCAGGGCTGCAACCAAGCCTACTGTAGAGTGGGTTAGATTGGAAACAATTACAAAGATTGTTCCGGCTAAAGCATACACCCCGCCCACTGACAAGTCGAATTCTCCTGAAATGATCAAGAACGCTTCACCGATTGTAATAATTCCCAATTCAGCCACCAGGCTGAAAATACCGGTCAGGCTGGCTAGAGTAAGAAATTGAGGTGCAATTACTGAAAAAACGATAAATACTGCCGAAAAAGCTATCAGAACACCAAATACCGGGCGACGCACAAAAGAATTTCCCAATTTGTACAAAAAACCATCTGTCGATTGCACCTCGTTGCTTATATTATTCTCCATTTATTTTTTCAACTCCTATCTTCCATAAATTAAGTGGAATGTCAGTTATACTGACATCCCACTTCGCATACATAGATTTCATTCGCCGGTAACTGTCAGCGAATTCCTTCGGCAATAAGAGATTTTAACGATGAAACATCTTCGGGAAATAAACCCAGTGTCGGTACCATGGCTGGAGGCGTAAATCCATATTTAAGATGTAAGTACATAAAGGTTACGCCTAAGAATCCTTGCATATAAGGCTGTTCATCGAGAGAAAAATCAATTTTCCCTTGCTCCATCATCTCCATGGTAGAGGTAGTTAAACCGAAAGTGCTTAGTTTTACGTCTTTTCCAGGTTTATAACCTTCCTCTTCCAACCGGACAACGAGACCCTCTGCCCGAAGCATGTTCCCGGTAAAAACCGTGTCCGTATCAGGGTGGGATCGTATATAGGCAAGCATTATTTCCGCTCCCTGAACTACATCCTCGGTTGTATCAATAGCTTCCACCGGCACCCCGGCTTTCTCCATAATATCGATGAAACCTTGTCCCCGTTCCACCAGGTTGAGTGCACCAGGGGAATGATTTCCATAGATTGCCCTTTTAGGTTTATACTCCTTTAAGATTTCCTTGGCAGCCAAGACACCGCCTTCGTAAGGCAGCTCACCGATATAAGAGAGATACGGTATTTGTTCGATTGTCGGCCTGGAATCCGGACTGTCCACTGCTATTACGGGCAATCCTCCCTTGATCGCGGGGCGCAGCAATTCATCCATTGCGGGAGGGTTAGTCATTGTAGCAATAAGCCCATCGGGCTTTGCGGCGACTGCACCTTCCAACATGGCCATGAACTGCTCAAAATTGAAGACATCGGGACCAACATAGATCAGCTTCATTTCGGTAACAAGGGCTGCAGCATCCTTCATACCTTTTTCCACCATTTTCCAATACGGATCGCCAATGCCGCCATGGACAACAGCATATACGGTATACTGCGGTTTGACTGTAGATGTACTTTTTTCTTCCTGACCTCCGGCAAACGCATTGAAGACCGATAGAAAGATTACAAGCACCATCAGAAAGCATCTAACGTCTTTTCTCATAAAGACCTCCTAATAATTTGGTAATAAATAAGAATGACTGAAGCTGAATGTATAAAGTGATGATTACTGTCACTCAATTTATTTCTTTACTGACCGCTTCCAGAAATTGTTCTGCTTTGTTATGGATCTCCTTTTCATCGGATAAAATGTTGATTCCGAATCCGGCTCCGAGACCTGAATCGACTACCCCTACACTTAAATTTATGGCTCGTTCCAGGATATCATCTGTTTTCGGCAGCATATTTCTTTTAAAAGGTCTGAAACCATCGTTGTCGGTATAGGACAACAACTGTTCCATATTATTATACACATGCCAATCGCTATCCGAAACAATCCGGGTATGCAAAGTCTTTGCTACGGATTGGGACACTTCCTTATTGGGAAATATAACGGTTATCAGGGTATGGCACTCTTCCGGGTCGTTAATTTTTCGAAACCCCAAATTCTTTATCCCTCCATCTATGATCGCCCTTTTGAATACTTCTTTCTTTTGGGTTAACAGCGTAAGTATTGTGTCCAATTTTTTTAATTGCCCCAGGGCAAAAGCTCCGGTAAGCTCATTCATCCTGAGATTAATTCCGATTATCGATCGCTTGCCGATTTCAACACCGAAACGTAACGGCATGTGCCCCTGATCATGGTAACCGAAAGCTCTTTCGTGGAGATGTCTATCACCGGTAGTTACTAATCCACCATCTCCGGAGGTTATTGTTTTATTGACATTCATCGAGAATGCCCCGATATCGCCTATAGAACCCAGGGGCTTTCCCTTATAACTAGCACCTAAACTTTGACAACAGTCTTCTAAAACCAGCAGATTATTCGCATTGGCGACTTGCATTATTTTATCCATATTGCAGGGATTCCCCAACATATGGATCGGCATTATTACTCTGGTTCGCTCTGTTATTTTACTTTCAAGATCACCGGGATCCATTGTAAGAGAGTCATCGATTTCAGTTAGTATCGGTGTACCGCCAACAGCAATAATCGCGGAAAGGGACGCCACGAATGTATAACCCGGTACAAGTACTTCTACTCCCGGTCCCACATTAAGAGCTACAAGGGAAGCCATAAGGGCGCCTGTACCGCCGTTTACCGCAATACAGTAAGATGTTCCTATTCTTTCTGCGAATTGTTGTTCCAGGGTGACAACCTTTTTCAGAAAACGCGGATCATCTTCTTTACCATAACGAGACAAATATCCGCTTTGGAGCACCTCTTCAACTTCCCGTCTCTCTTCATCACCTATAAGAAATGCTCCTGGTCCAGGCATGGTCCCTCCAATTAACTATAGTATATTACAATTTATTTTAATGTATATTACATTAAAATAAATTGTAAATTGTGTCAAGTAAAATCTTGATAAACAATCCTTTTTTATGTAGAATTACAGTACTATTTACGTATGGACACACAAAGAGAGAAAAGCTAATGCCGATCACCATGAACGAGATTGCTGAAAAACTGGGCGTGAGCATCGCAACCGTCTCGCGGGCCCTT
>JAJSAL010000053.1 GCA_024274705.1 Spirochaetota bacterium | reverse complement strand
TTCATTTCGAGACAGAGCCGGTTCGCTGGATTCGTTACAATCTCATATTCGGTCTCGCGGGTCACTACACATGACGAACTGTACCCTTCCTGTCTCAAAACGTAAGTTTAAGACAGTATATCTCATCCACTTCGCTCACTATGACTTTTTATCATTCATTCTCCTTTAAGACGGCACCATCCCGCGAAAAAGGGTCCCCTGTCCTTCAACAGTATAGGCAGGGCTGCTGCCGAACACAAAAAACGATTCTCCCCGCTCTATCCGGAGAGAATTTCCACATTTCCCATCACCTACCGAGAACCCACCGCTGGTGCAGATGAGAATTTCTGCATTACCGTTACGCACCGGTGTATATCTGGAAAACGATTCGATATCTATACAGGATAGAGCAAACTCCGGTACCCGGGGAGAAAACCGGGTTTCGTTTGGGCTTACCTGTTCCGGGACTACAAAATCGGGACTTCCTGATTCAAAAGTGAGGGTTTTAAGCAATTCATCACGGTCGATATACTTAGAGGTAAGACCTCCGCGAAGTACATTGTCAGAATTGGCCATGATTTCGATGCCAAGCCCCTGGAGATACGCGTGCAGGACACCGGGGCCGAGGAACATGGCGTTCCCGGGTTTCAGTTCGAAGCAGTTGAGCAGAAGGGGGCTTAAAACCCCTATATCCCGTGGATACTCTTTACCGAGCCTGCCAACCCAGCGATACCGTAAGCCCCGGGCGGTATCACACCGTGACACGATTTCCGA
Source organism: Spirochaetota bacterium (assembly GCA_024274705.1). Classification (GTDB taxonomy): domain Bacteria; phylum Spirochaetota; class Spirochaetia; order SPDA01; family JAJSAL01; genus JAJSAL01. The sequence continues at coordinate 20,606 of JAJSAL010000053.1, read as the reverse complement.
AAGCACCTGGTCTTTTCTCCTCCCTTCCAGTGACAAAATCTGCGCGTAAAATGATTTCAGACCGGACCTGGTGGGATTATGTTTCAGTCCATCGATCTCCATGCTTAGAGAAGAACTGGCGACGGTTAATAACTCCACAATAATCTCATCAATATTCCGGAATCCGTTTAAAGCGATAAAAGGGGTAATGGCGTATATGAGTTCCGGCTTGTGATTGTCATCCCGGTAATTACGCTCCCGTGCATCCAGGGGTATGCCTGCCCGGTTCTCCCTTTCAAACCCTGACCGGGCCTGTTCGAGATCAGGATGGGCCTGGAGGGAGAGAGGTTTGCCCGCGGCAAGCACTTTGAGGAGGAAAGGAAGGTTATTCCGGAACATACGGGCTGTCTGTTTGCCCAGGACTCCTTCCGGATCGACGGCAATCACCTCTGAAAGGGGCAGGGTCTCCTGTCCCCGGATAACCCGGGACTCCGCTATGGGATGTATACCCATCCACAGCTCTGCCTGGGGTGTATCTTCAGGATTCTCTTTCCCGAAAAGTTCCGGGATGAGGGTCCTGGACCCCCAGTCATATTCCTGTATCGTATTCTCCAGTTTATAAATGTGCATATCCAAGAATATACTGTATTTAGCCAAGGAAATCATACTCCCGGCGGTGGTTGCGGTGATATTGTTCGCTTAAGACTGGATTTGACGTGGCGTAGCAATACAGACATCCTCTAGGACAGGTATTGTACGCACCGATATCCTTTGACCGGATACATCGGCACTCCTTTCTCTGCCCCGGGTCCTTCCCTGAAGGGACGGGTATCCCGAATATCCGGAGAATCAGCTCATCATCGATACATTTCCCCCGGGGAACAGCCCATCCTGGTCCTGAAAGGTTTTCCGCACAGGTCTGCGCCTCCATTCCGTACCGTTCTATCGATTCCCGGAATGCGGAAATAAAGGCTGAAAATCCCGGGGCATCGGTCAGACCGGTATAGTCTCCCGGATGTGTCGATTCCCCCGAAAGAGCCTTAAGTCTTCTCACCGCTTTAGGGTAGGCATCGAACATGCTGATGATCACCCGCCGGGAAAAACCTTCGAGCCTGGAAGCAATGTACTGAAACCGCTTGATGTGATCCCGGAAACCGCTGCCAGAGGAGATGAGTATCGGATCATACCTCCACACAACCCGGTCTGCGCCTATGGTTCGGGAGAGATTCCTGAAGGATATAATGTTTTCTTCCAGGGAGTCCGAACGGGGTTCCATCGAGCCGGGGTAGTCCACAAGGGTATAGAGAAAATAGTACCTGAATCCCCTGTCGTCCAGTTCCGGAAGAAAATGAAGCATCGGATCCGCCTTCCTCGTCCAGAAGACGATACACTCGACATCTTCCGGCCCTAAGGACACCCGGCTTACCTGATGCGGATTGAAGGGGTTCTTCACCAGGCAGTACCCCTCCCGTATCCTGTTCATAAACCAGGGAGTATAAAAAGCGGGAATGTCTGTTCGCCTGCTTGCACTGATGATCATGATCGATACCGTCAAGTATGACACACTTCGCGGTTACCGGGAAAGACGGCCCCAGCCGTACTGTTTCCCGCAATGGAGTTATCCTTGACTTTTCCCGGTGAATCACTTTATATAGCACCTTAACAGGACCTGAAAGGAGAATACAATGGCCCCTTATTCAATACTGCAAAAGCATAGGTATGAGTACGCCCCCAAGATCCCCGTCGCGTTGAGGCGTGATGCTTCTTCTATCACCGTGGATTTCGGCGATCCCACAGAATCCGTTTCAGATCAGGAGCAGTTAAAACAGATATTTGAAAAAACCTATGGTAAGCCGATTGTCACATGTTCCACCGGGAACCGTGAAGGAGGAACAAAGAGTATAAACGTGGGAGTGATCCTATCCGGCGGACAGGCTCCGGGAGGTCACAATGTCATAGCCGGTATTTTTGACGGTCTTACATCCGGTTCGAAAGATTCGAAACTCTTCGGGTTTCTAGGCGGTCCTTCGGGTATTTTAAACGACAAGTCCATCGAGCTTACCCAGGAATACATCGACCAGTTCCGTAACACCGGGGGATTCGACATTATCGGTTCCGGAAGGACAAAACTCGAAAGTGAAGACCAGTTCGACAGGGCCATTGACGTGTGCCGCTCCAAGGACCTCTCCGCGGTGGTCGTCATCGGGGGTGACGATTCCAATACGAATGCCGCTCTTATGGCCGAGTATTTTGAAAAAAAGGACACAGGGATTCAGGTCATCGGTGTGCCCAAAACGATAGACGGAGATTTGAAAAACGAACATATCGAAGTTTCCTTCGGCTTCGACACCGCGACCAAGACGTATGCCGAACTCATCGGCAATATAGCCAGGGATGCAAAGTCGGCTAAAAAATACTGGCATTTCATCAAGCTCATGGGAAGGTCCGCCACCCACATCGCTTTAGAGTGTGCACTTCAGACCCAGCCGAATGTGACCATTGTTTCAGAAGAGATAAGGGAAACCCAGAAGACCCTTTACGAAATCGTCGAGGACATCGTACAGATTATCGTTAAGCGGTCGGAAAACGGTGAAAATTTCGGCATCGTTTTAGTACCTGAAGGGCTTATCGAATTTATCCCGGAGATGGGGATACTCATAGCGGAGCTGAATGATCTCCTTGCCGATAACGCCGCTCACTATGGAACCCTCAACACGTTTGAAGCCCAGTCGGAGTGGATCAACAAGAAATTATCCAAAGACTCTTCCTATGCCTTTTCTTCCCTGCCCAACGATATCCAGCGCCAGCTCCTGATGGACCGGGATCCCCACGGTAATGTTCAGGTTTCCAGGATCGAAACGGAAAAACTCCTCATCGAACTGGTGGAATCCAGACTGAAAGAACTGAAAAACGGGGGACACTACAGTGGAACATTCAGTTCCCAGCATCACTTTTTCGGATACGAGGGACGATGTGCTTTCCCATCCAACTTCGATGCCGACTACTGCTACTCCCTGGGAAGGACGGTATTCGTCCTCATTGCAAACGGTCTAACCGGATATATGGCTTCCGTAAAAAACCTGGCACAGCCGGCTGAACAGTGGGTCGCCGGGGGTATACCGATTACCATGATGATGAACTTAGAGCAGCGACACGGCAAAATGAAGCCGGTTATTCAGAAAGCCCTTGTGAAACTTTCGGGCAAACCGTTTAAGAAATTTTCAAGTCTCCGGGAAGAATGGGCGATCAAGACAGCTTACACCTATCCCGGTGCAATCCAGTATTACGGCCCGGCGGAAGTTTGTGATAAGCCGACCCGGACCCTGATCCTGGAGCACAGCGGCACCAGCTGATATCTTCATTCGGAATCGTGCCCTATGGTGCGCCGTCTATGTATTGTTCCATCTCACTTGCCTGAATCAGGTTTTAACGCAGATACCCCCTGCAGGTGATGCAGGACCGGAAGCCGGAGGCGAAGTGCATACCGTAAGGCCGTCTCTTCTCCTGTTTCCATCCCCCTTAACCGGCTGTCCACTGCATTGCGATACTCTTCGAGTTCCGCCTTGAAATCAGTTACTGCAACGTTCCGGGTCTGTCTGTCATGACGGTTCCGTTCAAACCGCTCTTTTATCGACTGTTCTCTGGCCTCCAGTTCTTCGATCCAACTCATACCATCCTCCATGCCCAGGTGTATACTTCTATATTCGACAACATCCGGAGGATGTATTAGGCACTGCCTATGGGTTTTCACGGGGGTAGATCTGCACCAGGGAAGCAGCCGATGCGGGAATCCAGCCGGAGAGATCATCTTCCAACTCGATGTAATACCACCCCTCCCGTTCCATGTTGAAGCGAAACTCCAGGCCGGCGTGAAGAGGGTCCTGGAACGCCGGGGCATACACCGCTCCGTCGCCTAACCGGGCCGTTATTTCTTCTGCCAGAATTACTCCGGCTGGATGCCTTTTCATGGAAACATGATCCGCAAAAAGGAGTACAACCATCACGAATGCCGCACCTGCGGAAATCCAGATCACCCGGGAAACGAATATATTCCGCCTTATCAGGAGGCGGACTGTTCCGGCTGTCCAGGCAATTCCGCTGAATACGTAGAGAAGGAGTATGGTAATCCCGGGAGGCACTATTCCTGATAAACCCTGGAATCCGCTGCCTTCCAGCCGGTCTTCACGTTTCTCCCTGGCATACTCAAGACTTTGATGAATGGTCCTGTCCCAGGGCCGGAACAACAGGGCCTTTCGGTACATCAAAACAGCATTCCCGATGTCACCCACCATGAGATAGGTATTCCCCGTGTTGTAATAGAGCTTACCGTTTCTTACACCTAAGCTTTCCTGAAGATAGGTAAACCGAAGCAGGGCCTGGGAGAACAACTCCCCGCCTTTACCGGGATCTGACCCGGTTAATGCTATTCCCTCTTCATACAGTGTAACCGCTTCGGTGAAGAGCATATCCGGGTCCGGATGTTCCCCGGCGGGAACGGAAAAGATAACTGCAAGGAGAAGGGGTGCCCAGCATAAAACTACTTTATTTGTCATCCCCCCTCCTTGTTTCCAGAAGGGTAACCATCCTGAGCATGTCCTGTACAAGGTTTCTCAAATCTTCCATGGAACAGGGCACTCCGCCGAACCGGAAGAAATCAATTGTTTTCATAACCATTTCCGCTTTTTCAATATCTTCCGCTCCGAATCCCCTGGTTTCCATATATTCAGGTACATCCCCGGGCACAAAACCTCCCGCACCCTTTCCTGAAAAGAGGGAGAAATACTCTCTGAACATCTTTTCCATCGCGGCAACCCTCTCCTCAGGAGGGACGTCATCCTTACGGGCAATGTCCATAAGACCGGTGTGCATGTCCCGGCAGTTCCACGTACCATCACCTCCCCCCTTTCGGATTCTTTTCCGGGCCAGGTACAGTACCAGTGCCGCGACAAAGACAAGGGGGGGAACTGCCAGCGGGATAAGCGTATCCCATGCATGTATGAAGCTGAAGCCGTAATCCCGGGATATAAGGACATCCTTTTCCTTGTAGAGATGACGTATTCCTCCGTCCCCGGTTTCCGCTGGTGGTTCCGCCGGTAATTCCGGACCGGTAGAACCTCCAAGAACGGTATAGTCTCCTGCCGGTTTTACCGTTACCGGTATGGGGCCGGACCGGGCTGTCCTGTACCGTTCTGTCACGGTATCGAAATACGGCAGCGTAATTGAGGGGATTTCCGTAATGCCCTCATTCACCGGCCGGATGGTCTGGGTAAAAACGATGGAATTCTGATCTTCTCTCCCTGCCGACATTTCAGAAGGTATGTGGAAATCTCTCACCAGGGCCGCATTGGTGCGCAGGTCCGGCGGAGCCGTACCCCGTATATAGGGGGGGCCGGATATCCGGATGGTCAGGGTAACCGGATCTCCAACGAACACTTCCCGTGGTTCAGCGCTTGTTTCGATCGTATAGGCCCCGACATGTCCCTGGAAGTCATCCGGTTTACCCCGGAGGGGCAGCTCTTTTACCGTGATTTCCAGACTGTTGGAAGGAACTACGAAATTCTCCATTTCCAGGGTATCACCAAAAAAAAAGTCTTCAAAGGGGTCCCGGTTCCGGACGGTCCCGGTCTGTGCCCTGATGGCGACAATTGCCCTGGGGATGTAATACGCGCCGGGTTTTTCGGGAATAACAATCGTTTTAAACGTGAGAGTCGTATAGGTGTTGCCGTCAAGGGTTCCCCTGCCCCGCTCTGCCACCACTTCCGATCCGGCAACAGGGATGCGGATGTACTTAGCCGGATCCTTAATACCTGGTTCCGGATGAATAAAAGAGAATTCGTTTCGTTTAAAAAAGGGAATGGAAAAATCGAAATCCCTCACATCCATGCCTATATACCAGACAACCGTGAAAACTATGGGTTCCCCCACATAGGCGGTATTCCCGGACAGGGAAAGACGTACTTTGAAAAAATCATTCTCCTCCGGTTCTTTTACGGTAACAGGTACCGGCCTGGTAGATACTGTTTTTCCGTCCACTTTGAAGGACAGCGGCGGGATAATCAGGTCCCCGGTCCTGTTCGGTGTAAGCCGGTAAGAGAGGACGTATGCAAGATGTACCTGAACGGAACGTTGACCGTTAACAATGGTAACAGTCCTGCTGCTGTTCGTACTTCCGCCGAGAAACTGAACGGAAAAATCCCCGGTCAAACCGGGGGTTTCCCAGTCATCTTCCGGATAATCCTTGACTGTTTCACTTCCCTGGATTTGAACCTGGAAGATAAAACTTTCCCCCCGAAACACACGGTTTCTTTCTACGGCTTCCGTAACGGTGATAGTGTCATCACCGAAAAGCGGAGTACAATCCAAAATTAACAGTAGTATTCCTAAGATTTTCAGCGCCCATCGTCCCCTGTTCACCAGTCCTTCTCCACCTGTTCCGCCGCAGAATAGCTCTCGAATACTCTCCGAAGCCGTTCTTCCCTTTCCTCTTTCAGTATCCCTTCCGCTGCGGTCTCCCCCTGCTGTTCCTGAAGGGTGCCGGGATTCCGGTTATCCTGCCGGTCCTGCTCTTCCTGCCCCTGGCCGGTCCTGTCATGGTCTGCCCCGTCGTCCTGCCCGGATCCGGATTGTTCCCGGTCCTCCCGGCTTTCCTGAGGGTTCCCGCTGCTTGATTGATCCCCATTCCCGTTTCCCTGGCTGTCCTGTTCCCGGTCTTTGGAACCCTCCCCTCTGTCCTGGTCCTTCCTGTCCTGGTCCGATTTTTCCTGCTCCATGGTCTTTTCCAGTTCATTCAGCCGGTTCCGGGCAACCTCCAGGTTATGAGCTGCCTCTTCGAACTTCCCATCGACCTCAAGAACCCGTTCATAATCGAGAATCGCCTTACGGTATTCTTCCGCGGCGCTCAGGATATCTCCATCAGCCTTTTGTTCCCCGATACGGGCCCTGCTGGTTCCTGCATTGTACAGAGCATCCGCGTACTTTCGCTTCCGCCCTGCGGCAGCTGCCGCCGCTTCAAACTGTTCCGCCGCTCCCGTGTATTCACCGGCCCTGTACTGCTGAACACCCTGCTGAAACAACTGATCGTAATCCTGGCCATGGACATCCGGGGCCGGGATGAGAGCAACGAATAACAGCATGATTATCATCGCATCACTGCCCCGGTCGCAGGTACGCTGCGCATACGAACAGGAAGGCGGCAGCCAGGAATACCTGGAACCCTTCGGTGTATGTTACGATGGTCTCGGACCCCAGATCCGTCTGTTCCGCCTCCAGTATGAACCGTGCGTAGATATCACCCAGGTTGAACGGCCCTGTACCCGCTTGAATATACCGTCCACCCGGTGTGGCCAGGGCAAGCCGGGACAGGATATCCGGATTAAGGCGGGACCACACTTCCTGTCCCTTATCGGTAAGAAACCTCGTTGTTCCTGCTTCATCCTGCAGGGGTATACGCTCTCCCTGCCGGGCATCGCCAAGACCCACGGCTATGATACGCACTCCCCGGCGGTCTGCCTGCTGTGCCGCTTCCACGGGGAAGCTGTCGTGATCTTCGCCGTCAGTTATCAGGAAGATGTCCTTGAAATAGTTCTCCCTCTCGTCGAAAACATCCTTCAGAACCTTACGTATGGCATCCCCTATCATGGTACCTCCGGAAGGAGCATCATACACCGATACCTCTTCCAGGGTTCTCCGGAAAAACGAATAATCCCTGGTAAGGGGACAGAGTACCTGTACCCCCCCTGCAAACACCACAAGGGCCACCCGGTTGCCCTGCAAAACCGGTATGGTATCTATTATTTCTGTCTTCGCCCGCTCCAGCCTGCTGGGAAGGATATCCCGGGCCAGCATACTTTTTGACACATCCAGCAGGAATACCACGTCCCTGCCCTTCTGCATTACCTCTACGGACCGGGGATTCCAGGCAGGCCGTACCAATGCAAGAAGAATAAGCAACACTGCACAGAGCCAGAGGACATAATGGAAGACTTCTCCGGACCGCCTGGGACCAGGGCTGTTGATACATGGGCCCGGCGGATAGAACACCCCGAGGTCCCGTTTCTTCCTGTACCGGCCATAGATAAACAGGGCCGCAGTTAGAGGAAGCACCCAGAAAAGGCTGAACAGCCCGGGAGCAAGGAATACAAAAGAACTCCTCACGGAATCCTCCTGAACACCGTCATTTCTCCCAGGAGAAACAAAAAGAGGGCGCACAAGCCGAAAACGGCAAAAGTAACAAAACCCTCCCGGTAATCTACGTACAGGGTGGATTCGATTTCGCTTTTTTCCAGAGCATCAATGGTACGGTACACCATCTCCAGGTCTCTCACTTCCGTAGCCTCGAAGTATTCTCCCCCGGTAGTGTCTGCGATGTACTCCAGTGTCCGCCGGTTGATTCCTCCTCCTATGCCGATGCAGTACACTTTTATTCCCCACTCCCGGGCCAGCTCTGCCGCTTCGGCGGGTGTCCGTTTACCCGAGTTATTCTGACCGTCGGTAAGGAGGATAATCACCCTGCTTTTTATATCGTAGCTATCGCCCCCCCTGGTTCCGCCGCTGCCTACATCGATAGTCTTAAGCCGGGCCGCTGCAAGGGCCAGGGCATCACCGATGGCAGTACCGTCCTCCTGTGCGGTACCGGCTATCTCCACGCGTTGGAGGAATTCTTCCATAGTTTCGTGATGAACACTTAAAGGATAGACGGTATCCGCAAACCGTGCGAATGCGATAAGGCCCACAAGATCATCCTCCCTTCCCTGAATAAACGACAGAAATACCCCTTTCACCGCATCCAGCCGGGACACCCGCCGGCCTCCGTAACGGATCCAGGCGGCCATACTGCCGGACCTGTCTATGACCATTTCAATAGCGATTCCCTGCCTGATATCCCGTATTTCTTCCATCCCGAACCGGGGTCTGGCAAGGGCGGTAATCACACCGCCTAAAGCAGCCACAATAAGGATCGGCTGGATAACACTCATCCGCTGGCGGAAAGATCTGGGTACACCTTTGAACATGCCCGTCGAAGGAAAGGATACAGCGGGAGTGTTTCTGCGGAATCTCCTGCGGGCATAGAGAATAAAGGGAAGAACCGCGAAAAGGAGGAGGGCAAGGGGAGAAGCAAAATTCACATGCAGCCGTCCTCGCCGTTTTCTTTCGAACGATGTTCGGCAGCCTCGCCGGTGAGATGAACAAAGTTTCTTAAGGTTTCCGCAGCTGTATATATCTCGTCATCCATGGGCAGATATCCGGCAAACTTTACCAGGTCGCTCTTCGAGAGAAACTGCCTGAGAAGTTGTTTATGTCCGGAATGTATGGTGTCCGAACCGGAGAGCACCGCTAAAAACTCTTCCGTGGTCTGTTCCGGCGCATGAAATCCGTACCGGTCCTCTACATACCTTCTGAGAATATCACTTAAAGAGGCATACACCTCGTACCCGGCCCTGCCGCCGCTTCTTAACTGCCTGAGAAGTTCTTCTATCCCCTCCTCCGCCGTTCTGCAGGGGTCGGGCACAGGAACAGCACCCCCTTTACGTCTGTTCCGGCGGAATCTCCTGTGAAGGAACACCCCTGCAGCAAGGAGAACCACAGAGGTAATGATGAAAGCCGGTACGGCGCCTCTCCCTGCTCCGGGTTCGACGATGTCCAGAATAGTCTGGGTTTCCCCGTCGCCGGGAAGCACGGACCTCACGTCCACCTTCTGAGGGGGCACCATAAATGTCCCCTCTCTGCCGTCCAGAAGGCTGTAGGGAACGGTGAAGCCGGGAATTGTGTACGTACCCGGGAGAAAGGGCCTGCATATCACGGTTTTTTCATACACCACCAGGTCGTTTTTCAGCAGCTTAGGATATGATTCTGAAAATTCATCCACGGTAAATTCCCCGAGTCGCTCTTCGAAAGGGGGATAGGCTGCTTCACCCCCTGCAGGGAGTGTAACAGTCAGCCTTATCCCAAGCCGCTCTGCCGTGGTAATGGAATCGCTGGTCAGTGCCAGTTTCAGCCGTGCTTCCCCCTGGTTGAACTGTTTTTCTATCTTGAAAGAAGACACGTCCAGCCTCTTCTGTTCAGATGAACCCCGGCCGTACGCGGCAGAGAGAAAACAGGAGAGGAACAGCAGGGAGAGCAGAAGGTGCAAAAGGCGGGTTCTGCCGCTCATACCCGGAGCCTCCTTTCCCTTGACGAAAAAAAAGCGGCAATGCGCTCCACATGGTCTTTTCCCGCTTCTATGTCGATAAGATCGATACCTGCTGCAGTGCATGATTTCCGGAACTGCTCCAGGCGATTCTGCGACTGTTCCCTCACAAAGCGTCTTACCACGGGGCTGGAGGCATCCACCTCCAGAGTGTGCCCGGACTCCATATCTTTAAATGTAATGAGTCCCCTTGTGATGAGTTCCAGTTCAGCCGGGTCCCGGACCTGAACCGCAATAAGATCATGTTTGCGGGCCATGATTTTCATCTTGTGCTCATACCCTGTATCGAGAAAATCAGAAATAAGAAAGACAACAGCTCTTTTCGAGAAAACCTTTCCAAGGAAATCAAGAGCGGAGGCAATACTGGTACTCCTGTTCCGGGGTTCAAACTCCAGAATTTCTTCTATAAGCCGAAGCACGTGCCTGGTACCTTTACCGGGAGGGACGTAACGTTCCACCTGGCCGGTGAATGCAATGAGCCCCACGTTATCATTGTTCCGGATTGCGGAAAAAGCAATAAGCGCACACATTTCCGCGGCAATTTCGTTTTTTGTTTTACCCGTGGTGCCGAAAGCGCCGGAAGCACTCATGTCCAGAAGAAAAATCACGATCATCTCCCGTTCTTCCACATACCGTTTGATATGCAGCGTCCCTGTCCGGGCGGTAACGTTCCAGTCGATGGAACGGATGTCATCCCCCGGCTGGTATTCCCGTACTTCCTCGAACTCTATTCCCCTGCCGCGGAATACGCTGGTGTATTCTCCGGCAAGAACGGTATTCACCGCCTTCCGGGAACGGATCTGAATCCTCCTGATCTGTGCGGCCAGTTCTCTGGAAATCATGGCACCTCGATGGTATCGAATAGTGTTTTCAGAAGGTCTTCAGATGACTTTTCATCTGCTTCTGCTTCATAGGTAATGATTACCCTGTGCCTGAGAACATCCATACCGATGGATTTTACATCCTGGGGAGATGTATATCCCCTCCCCTGGAGGAGGGCAAAGGCTTTCGCTGCAAGGGTAAGATAAATCGTAGCTCTGGGTGACGCGCCATACCGGATGTAGTGGCTCAGATCCAGTCCGTACCGGTCGGGATGCCTGGTGGCATCGATGAGAGTGACGATATATTCTTCTATTTTCGGATCGATGTAGATACGGTCCACCAGGCGTCTCAGCCTGAAAACATCCTCCGGTGAGATAACGGGCTGGATCGTTGTATCCGCCTGGGTTTTAGCCATCCTCCTGAGGATGTTGAGTTCTTCCCCTTTATCCGGGTAGGTGATCTTCAGTTTGAGCATGAACCTGTCCATCTGGGCCTCGGGAAGGGGATAGGTGCCCCCCTGCTCTATCGGATTCTGCGTCGCCAGCACCATGAATAATGCTCCAAGGGGATAGCTGGTATCCCCTAAGGTTATCTGACGCTCCTGCATTGCCTCCAGGAGTGCGCTCTGAACCTTCGCAGGTGCCCGGTTTATTTCATCTGCCAGGACGATGTGAGCGAAGAGGGGTCCCTTTTTCGGGTTGAATTCCCCGGTTTTCGGATTGTACATAAGGGTGCCGACCAGATCTGCCGGCAGCAGGTCCGGGGTAAACTGTATTCGCTGAAACTGCACCCCCAGGGCCCTGGCAAAGGTGGTTATTGCCAGGGTCTTTGCCAAACCCGGCACTCCTTCTATGAGGATGTGATGGTTGCAGAGCAGACCGACAAACAGCCTTTCGATCATATACTTCTGCCCTATGATAACCTGTCCAAGGCTGTCCCGCAGCTTCTGAATAACCGGCTGTTCTTTTTCCACTTCCCTGGTAACCACATGTACATCTTCGAAGGACTTCTTCTGTTCGGAATTCATTTCCTGTTCCCCTCAAGCCATTTGATCACAGTTTCCACCGTCAATCCTGAAATACTTCTGAAGCACTGAATCAAATGATGATTCGTATCCTTTTAATACAGTCCATAAGCGGCACAGTTCCTCCGGAGAACTGAACATTCGATTCCATCCGGAACCGGGTTTGAGTCAGGAGCATTCCGTTTTATTACCGGAAGATTTAAACTGCAGAATCCTTTGCTCGATACCCGCAATCTGCCGGGCATTATTCTTCCCCTGCTGAATAAGATTCTCTATTGCTTCTGCTATTTCTCCCATGAGGGTATTCATGGTACCAGCATTTTCGAGGGTTACTTCTGTTTTAGAAACCGCGGATTCCATAGCTTCCTGGACCTTGCCGATTTCAGCCTCTGTTTCAGCAGATCCTTTCTTCACTTCCTCCGTTGAATTCTGCAGAGAACCCAGGACTTCCATGATTCGTTTTCCCCCGACAGAGAGTTCGGCTACACTGCCGGATATTTCCGCCATACTGTCTGCAACATTTTCGATTCCTTCTATCACCTTATTGATGGAAACTCCCGTTTTTGCAGTTACCTCATTTGTGGTCCCCATCTTACCGACGATCTCCTGAATAGAAAGGGAAATGGACTTTACATGTTCATTTGTCGTTTCCGCCAGCCTGCGTATCTCATCTGCTACCACGGCAAACCCCTTTCCCGCTTCTCCCGCATGGGCAGCTTCGATCGCGGCATTCATGGCGAGGAGATTCGTTTTATCCGCTACATCAGTAATAACCCGGATCATCTCCAGAATCACTTCTGCAGAACTAGCTACCTGCCGGATGGATGTTACGGTGCTTTCCATGTCTTCAGCACCCAGCTTTGACAGGGAAAGGAGCTGGTCTGAAAGAGCCTTTTTCTCTTCCGCGATCCTGGATATGCTGTTCAGGGAAGCAAGCATCTCCTCTATGGCAGCGGTGGATTCTTCGACGGAAGCCGACTGGGTTTCCTCGAGGAGGTTCACAACCCTTTTCATGAGGGTGCTGACACTGTTCACGCCACCGGAAGCACTGCGTACTTCCTGGGTGAGCTCCTGCAGTATTCTCCGGTTTTCAGCCAGTTTACCGGAAACTTCTTCAGCTAAAGACGCGGATTTCAGAGTCCCGGTTTCGACATTCTCACCTATTTCTGTACTAGCGGCGACGATTACTTTCAGCTCTGTTATCATGCTGTCAAGTTTTTCAAGGAACGAATTGACGTCCCTGGAGAAATCACCTATTTCATTATTCGTATGAATATCCATTCTGAGAGAGAGATCCCCTGAGGCATCTGCAAGGGAAGATATCCCGCTGTGAACTCCGGCAATGGGTTTCAACACTTTCCTGCTCATCAATACCATTCCGGTAATAATGAACACACCAAGAGAAACTCCGTTAACAACGATAAAAATGAAAAACGGAGACATATCCCGGCTCTGCAGCATTCTGGAACCGAAAAACCCGGCTGCACCTCCAAGCACAATAAAAAGAGGGGCCAGCAACAAGATAAAGGAAGTTCTTATTTTCATAATGTAGTCCTCTTTTGCCCTATAGATAACATCTCTGATACAGATATTAGTACAATTCGATAAATTTTACATCATTATTCGATGATTTACACTGGATTTACCTTTAGTCTAACCATCAGATCTTCGACATCACCCCTCTTTACAAGACCGGGCTGAAGGGTAAGGCAGTTGGCGGATCCCATGGCGGTTCCGTAGATGAGGGCCTGGGAAAAGGAAAATCCATCCGGGAAAACACCCGGGGAAGCTCCGGTGAGAATATCCTTCTGTAAACTTACTCCCAGCCCTGCGGAGAAAGCATCGCCGCTGCCCACGGTGTTTACGGCGTCGATATGGGGAGACGTTACTGTAAACATCCCGGTTCCGTCACTCCCGGTCACCCCTTCAGCTCCTAAGGTGACGATGATCCAGGGTATCCTGTACTCTTCATGGACTTTTTTAAATACCGCCCTTCTCTCATTCCCGGTCCCGAAGGGAAGTCCGGTGAGTTCCTTGATTTCATCGCCGTTGATCTTGAGCACCTCCGGCGAAGCGAAGAGAGCCCTTCTGCCATGCTCCTTGAAAGAATCGATGACACATGGTACGCCTGCTTCACCCGCTTCTTCGATATACCGGCGGTAACAGTCCGGATTCTCACCCTGCATCGCTGTACCCTGGACCAGAAGGACATCCGCCCCCCTGATGAGCCTGTTGAACCGCCTGGCATATCCTTCGCGCTCTTTTTCCGTAACTTCCGGAGAAGGTTCGATAATCTCCGACACGGTACCGCTGTTCTCCACAAGGGTTACGAAACTACGTGTCTCACCCTCTATCCAGACAAAATCGCAGGATAGTCCCTCCTCCAGACAGGCGTCTGCGAATTTTTTTCCTGTTCCGCCGCCTACATATGCCAGGAGGGTGGATTCCAGTCCAAGCTCCTTTATTCCCCTCACCACATTCGACCCTTTTCCCGCAGGTGTCCTGAGTACACGGGACACCCTGGTCACTCCCCCATGGCAAAATGCTTCCAGAATAAAGGTATTCTGCCAACCGCTGTTCTGTCCTACAACCAGTATCATCGTGTCAAACGGTAACATAAAAAAAAAGGGTTTGTTAAGAGGGAATGAAAACGGTGAAACCATTATCCAGGCAGGCTGCCCGGTACCCGAATAACGGTTTGAATCCCGACCTGTTTACAATAGGAGGTTTGATGATGATTACGTCAACACCTAAAGTTCAACGGCTTTTCCTGTTTCGGCGGATTTAAGACCCGCTTCCAGCACTTCCATTTCTTTCATGCCGTCATAAAAGTTGGGACGGATTTCCGTTTTCTTATGAATTGCATTCAGAAAATCCACTACCGCATGGACGAACTCGTGTTCATATCCGATGATGTGCCCCGGGGGCCACCAGTTGGCAATGTAATCGTGAACCCCTTCGGTTGCGAGAATCGTCCGGAACCCCTGGGCATAGTCGGGATCGTTGTTGCTGAAATACTGCAGTTCGTTCATCCTCTCCAGATCAAATATAAGGCTTCCTTCACTGCCGTAGATCTCGAAGTAGTTGTAGTTTTTCCGTCCCGGGGCAAACCGTGTCGCTTCGAAAGAGCCGAGGGCGCCGTTTTCGAATTCAACCACCATAAACGCGGCGTCCTCTACGGTTACCTCCCCTTTCTGTGTACCTTTCGATATCCCGTTGAACGTCCCGGAAGCCGCTTCATCCGGCAAGGGGCGCTCTTTGATGAAATTCGTTGTCATGCAGGACACCTTTTTTATTTCTCCCACCAGGAACCGGGCCAGGTCTACGCTGTGGGAATTCAGGTCGCCCTGGGGACCGGACCCGGCACTTTCTTTTTTTAAATGCCAGGTAAGGGGAAAATTCGGGTCAACAATCCAGGACTGCAGATACGCTCCCCTCCAGTGGAATATCCGCCCGATCTTTCCCTCATCGATCAGTTTTTTTGCCAGCATTACCGCAGGGCAACGCCGGTAGTTGTGGTTCAGGTAATGCACAACCCCTGCGGATTTCGCCGTTTCATACATCTCTTCAGCCTGGCTTACGTTCATGGCCAGGGGTTTTTCGCAGAACACGTGTTTTCCCGCTTTTGCCGCCGCAACCGCAACAGGGTGATGAAGATGCTGAGGAACGCCAACATCGATGATATCGATATCGTCCCTCTCTACCACTTTTCTCCAGTCCGTTTCGATCTCTTCCCACCCCCACCTGTCTGCGAAGGCTTTTACCTGGTCCTCGTGCCGTCCGCAGGCAACCTTCATGACCGGTTCCACATCCAGGTCGAAAAAGAGAGGGGCCTTTTTCCAGGCATTACTATGGGCTTTACCCATAAATTTGTAGCCGATGATTCCTACGTTCAGTTTCTTTTTCATCTCTATACCCCCTTAACCTATACCCGCTGCAATCTTCTTCAGATACTTGACACTTTGAGCGACGGCTTTATCCTCGTTTTCCCTGTAGTCGGGATGGAGAAAATCGATTTCCACGGCAAGAAATCCCTTGTAATCAGCTTCCTTCAGAAGCCTGGCGAGTTCGAAATTATCCACATAACCGTCGCCCACAGGAGTCGATGCAAAGAAATGCCAGTTGGTCACCGGTACGCCGGTCATGGGCTTTAAGTCTTTTACATGGGTAGCAAAGGTATACTTGGCCAGTTTTTTCATTCCCTCGATAGGGTCTGCCTGGACACGCATGAAATTTCCTGTATCAAAATTAATACCGAAATTCGGTGAGTTCACATTTTCGATAAGCCGGACCATTTCATCAGGGTCAAAGTCTATATGATTCTCGTCCGCCAGCTTTATGCCTGCTTTCTCTGCGGTTTTCACGGCTTTACCGAACATCCTGGAAAGTTTCTCGATCTGCGGCTCGTGGGGTTCGAACCGGAACATGAGGCTCGAACCGACGACGCGCATCACGTCCGCGCCTATAGCCTTAGCGTATTCCATATGCTCAACCATTTCATCAAAGGCTTTTTTGTTCTTCCCCCCTTCAAGACCGTCGGGATGCCCCCAGGCATATACCCTGTCCAGCCCGGCATCATCCAGCATCCCTTTTATTTCCTTTAAAAATCCGGCATCAAATCGAGGAATGAAACACGACTCTAAGGATACACCGTCTACTTTAAGCTGCTTCGCCCTGGTAATAAAATCCTCCAGGGTCATTCCCTTTGAAGGTTTGTTCTGGTCATCGTAGACTTCACCGAAAAACCGGTGATAACAATAACTGTCGATTCCAACTTTCATCCATCTATCCTCCTTCAAATATCCTAAACCGTTTTAGAATTGTAAAATAGAAACTCTCATTTGTCAAATCGTTTTCGTCTCCACAGTCCGAGTCCGGTCTTTTGCACATGATTCCCGGATAATAAGAAAAGGTTTCAACTCCCGGTGTATCTCCTCTTTCACCCTGAAAATCAGGGAAAGAAGAGATTCCATCAGCTCCTTTCCCACATCATACACCCGGTTGTCCACGGTTGTGAGCCCGGGATATACCGCACGGGCGACATCGAGATTATCATAGCCAACCAGGGAAACATCTTCAGGTATGGAAAGACCGGTTTCATACATTTTCCGCATCGCCCCTGCCGCCATATGATCGTTGGCACAGAAGATGGCTTCCGGTTTCTCCCGGCTTAAGAGTACTTCCGCCGCTGTATAGCCGCTTTCGATGGTAAAATCACCATGGGTATTCAGACCGCCGGGAACAGAAATCCCGGCGCCGGTTAAGGTATCGAGAAATCCTTTCTCCCGCTCCTGCGCGTCAAAGTGATCGTCCGGACCATTTATCATGGCTACCCGTGTAAAACCGTTCCTGAGAAAGAGCTCTGCCACCAGGGCACCACCGTTGTAATTATCTATTCTTACAGTATTTATCTTTGAATCCCTGAAGCACGAGTTGAGAATGATGTAAGGAAAAGAATGTTCGGTCAGAATCGAAAGGAAGTCATAGTTCCTTATATACTGGGGAATTATGATGATACCATCTGCGGTTTTGTCGCGGACTTTCTGCTCGAAATACCGTACGAGGTTTTCATCCTCCCAGTTTTTTACATCGTAATGAAGACTCAAATCGTGCTGTTCCATCACATCCAGGATACCTTCTATCATGTAATAGAAAAAAGAGATCTCCTTGACAAGATCCGCAGTGCGTTTCGAATTGATGATGAGAAGCTGAACCGTATTGCTCCGGCCGGTACTTAATGTGCGTCCGATTTTATTCGGGATATAGTTCAGTTTTCGGGCACACTCCAACACCAGCTGCCTGGACTGTTCGCTTACAGGCTTTCTGTTGAGAGCAAGGGAAGCCGTTGCAACTGATACGCCGGCGAGCTTCGCCACATCCTTGAGGGTAGGCACGAACCACCTCTAAACCTAAACCGTTTTATATCGTAAAAACGATACAAGGTTTTCTGACGAATGTCAATCTTTCAGTTCCGGGAACGGCATCCCTTACCGGCCCTTCCCCCACCGCCGAAAAATATCATCACTCCAAGGATGAATCCGAAATTGTACCAGCCTCCGCTATTATGCGGCTCGTAGACCCCCAGGTTATCGTTAAAAAGGGAGATAATAAACGTAAACAGGGCGATGAATCCATGCCACAACCCTCGTAGAAATCCGGCGGTGTCGCCGTCCGGGTTCGGTATTTTTACCATTTCGTTAGGTCCGGCAGTGCAGGCGGTAAATGAAAGGACCAGCATAACGACAAACACAATGAGAAACAGTTTTTTTATCATACATCCTCCATTAAGCAATACATTCCATAACCGGATATATTCAGAATGTAAAGGGCCTCTTGTCACAACCTGCCTTATGGCTTGCTTTTTTTCTTGCGTCTGATACAAACTGTTGTATTATGCAGGTAACCTGACGGGAAACAGCATGAAGGCGGCCTAAGCTTTGAAAAAGGTGCTCTTATTTACACTACTTATTTTCTTCTCCCTTCTCTCCTGCCCGGCCCAGGACATTACCATGCTTTACATGGCACAGTCGGGATATCAGCCTGATGACATTCTTAGACGGGCGGAATCTTTTTTCAAAGAGACAGGAATAAAAGTACATCTATTTTTCGCGGAATACGAAGACCAGTATGCCATGATTATGGAATCCGCTGAAAAAGAGGTTTCGGATTTTGATATCATTTTACTCGATCTGATCTGGACCGCTGATTTCGCAAACCGAAATATCATTGATCCGGTCCCCTCTTCTCTTAAGGAAACTATTGAAAAGGGTATTGTCCCGGAAATATTCCTCGCTTTTCAATACCAGGATAAACTCTGGGCTATGCCGTTCCTGGCCAACTTTCAACTTTTTTTTGTGAATATGGACCTCCTCAAAGCTGCCGGTTTCTCATCTCCTCCGGAAACCCTGGAAGAAATGGTTGCTATGGCCAGGCGGGCGAAAGAACTGGGGGTTCTGAAATACCCGATTTTTGATTCTTTGAGAAAACAGGAAGCCCTTGTCTGTGAGTATGTCTGGGTGACAGGGGCTTTCGGAGGCACACTGATAAATGAAGACGGCAGTCTTAATCTTACATCAGAACCGGCAGTGAATGCTCTCAGATTCCTCCGTGACTTACTATCGGAAGGACTTCTTAACCCCTATTCCCTCAACGCCGAAGAAGTATTTGCCTCGGAAGTCTTCCTTGCAGGAGATTGTCTTTTTACTACCAACTGGACCTTCCTCACTGGACTCATCAGGGATTCTCAGCTCCCTATTTCCCGGTCCGGTAAATGTTCCCTTATTCCCATTTCCGTACAGGCCGGCAGAACGGACCAGAGAAACCGGACAAGTACGGTAAGCGGTTTTCAGGGGTTATCGGTAGCCAGGAATTCGAATAACAAAGAACAGGCCTGGAGATTCATTACATACATCTCCTCACCTGATTTTCAAAGGATGCATTTAGAGGAGATGTCAATCTGGGAAGAGGTCTGGTCTGATGACCGCTCCCGGCATCTTGACCCGGAAATTGAAATAAAGCGGAAGCAGATACTCGCAGTCCACAACAGGCCTATCCATCCACAATACCGGCAGATCAGTATGATTCTTCAGGACTGGATCTATAGGGCACTGCAGGGAGATGTAACCCCGAAGGCGGCCCTTGAATCCGCCCAGAAACAGATTGAGACCGAGATTTTATCAGCGCCATGAAATGGTTTGGAAAATCCGACTTAAGAATCTCCGTAAAAGTCGCCATCTCTTTTATTATCCTTGTTCTGCTCCAGGGAATCGTTTCCTTCATCGCCCTTTCAACAATTATCGGAACTACCCAGCGCCATTCCTTTGAATCACAGATGAAGCGGACCGTTTCCGGCATAGAAGGGTATCTTGATGAAACCTTAAAAGGACTCAAGGTAAACGCGGAACTCATCGCCGGGCAGAAAAAGGTTATCGATTATACCGACTTTGGCTTGCGGAACCTTCTGCATCGTGAGCTGTCCGTGTTCACCTCTTCCCTCCCTGTGGATTCGATAAGCATCTACTCAAAACCTGATCAGCTTTTTACCTCAGAAGGGACTATTCTTGCCATGAATGCCGATCTGAGTAATAACGTTGAAAAGGCGTTTCAGGGCCGGAGTTTCTCTTTTTTACATACCCAGGGAAATAATATCTGGCTGACTCTCCTGTCTCCGATAAAACGGGAGGAGACGGTAATCGGGGTTATCGGGCTCAATATTCTCATCGACAGCGGCTTCCTCCAGAAAGTTGAACATATTACCGACTCCTTAATCCTGTTTCTCCTCGATGATATTGCGGTAGATACCGGTACAATCGACAAGGAGATTCTAAAGAAGTTAGTTGATCAGGTATCCATCCCGCCGTCAGGTTTTGAATCCACCTGGATTCCCGGATTCTTCATAGACACCGCTGATATGTCTATTCTGGGAACTACAGATGGTTTAATTCTCTGTCTCTTAAACACCGAAGAAATCCATCTCCTGATAAACAGGTCCAGGATGATCTCCCTTATCTCCACGTTTATCATTCTCACCGTCGCCCTGGCAATCGCCTTTGTCTTTTACCGGGTCACATTCCTTCGCCCCTTCCAGGCTATCAT
>JAJSAL010000052.1 GCA_024274705.1 Spirochaetota bacterium | reverse complement strand
TGCAGAAAAAAAGAGTACCCTCCAGATAGTATCGAAGATCTCTCGGATAATGTCATCGTGGTATGACCAGTTCAAGGAATCACGGTTTTATGACCTGGTCAGGAACCATAAATGGTGGTCGACAGCTATTACTCTGTTTTCTGTTTTGTTGCTGGTTGTCATCAGGCCTGGAGATGAAGAGAGTGTCCAGACTCCTGAAGCGGTTGACAAAGTTGCACTTGAGCAGGTTGTAATCGAGGAGAGAGAAATGGTGGTGCCTCCGGTGCCCGAAAATCAATCTCCTGTTGAGGGGAAACCTGTTCAATCTGAGGTGCCTGGAAAACCGGAAAAACAGGTAAAACCCAAAGAGCCTGAAAAAATTGTTGTCCATGCGGATGTCAAAAAGAAGAAAGCCAAGGTTGCTCCGGTGAAAGAAAAACAGAGGGCTGATCCCACGTCAAGGGATGGTTCAGCACTGTTCAGGGAGCGTATGAAAGCCAGTTCCAACTGGCTGGCCTGGGCGTATCGTGGAGGATATACCATTCAACTGATGCGATTGACCTCCGAAGATGCTGAAGCTAATCTCAAGAAAATTCTCGTTGAAGATGAGTACTATGCTGTCAGGGGCAAACTGTATATCCTGAGTAGAAATTCTCCGCCGGCTCTGTTTGTTTTTTATGGAATGTATGATTCAATGGATGAAGCACGGCGGGCACGAAACGGTATGGCAGTCTTTTTGAGGAAACACCATCCGTATGGCCTGTCTATTAATGAGGCATTGAAAAAGACCCAGGAGTAACGGAAAGTTGAATGCACAACGTACGTTTACTTAAAACAATCAGCCAATATACCGTTATTCTCCTAATTTTTCTGATAGTCGCCAAGGTCTGGGCTGTAGAAGAACCTGCTGTAGAAGAAGAGGTTAATGAACTGGGTGAAGGCCGCAAATGGATTCCCGAGGAATCGTTCCCTTCGGTTGACCCGGACAGCGTGGAAGGATATGTGTTTTTCTGGGACCGGGATTTCAATATTTCTTTACCCCATTCAAATCTGCTCCTTTCCCGCAAGCGTGGCCTTGAATATACCCTTCACGACAGTGACTTCTATCTCAGGGTAGGCGGCAGAATATATCTGGATTTTGTCCAGTACTTTGAAGACAGGAATGATCTGGGAGAAAACGGACCAGGAATACGAAATTTCACCGTTGAGATGAACGGCCGCTTTACCAGGCAGTGGTTGTACAGGTTAAGCTGGGGTGGTTTTACCAGCGGCGGTGAATTCGACGGCACCGGGATCTTTCTTGACGATGTCTATGTGTCGTATACCGGGTTTGAAAAAATCGCCATAGTCTTCGGGCAGCATAATGAACCCTTCAGTCTTGAGGAAATGAGCAGTTCGCTGGTTACTACGTTCATGGAACGGGGATTACCCAACGCGCTGGTTCCAGGCTCAAACGTCGGGGCAAGCTTCAGTACATATCGGTCATGGTGGGGGCTCACAGCAGGTCTGTTTTTAGAAGACTTTGCCACTTCAAAAGACCTCGGCGACCAGGGACAGGGTTTCACCGGACGCATCCATTTCAACCCGGGACACAGTGAGGACAAAACATACCATGTGGGCACCTCTTTTTCTGCTCGTGATATCAGCAGTACGGACAGCTTCTTCTTCCGCAGAAGGCCCGAGTC
>JAJSAL010000051.1 GCA_024274705.1 Spirochaetota bacterium | reverse complement strand
CAAGTTCCGCATCCCCGCGGGCATGGGATCCAAACAGAAGGATCCTGTCAGGATGAAAACGCTCCACAATCCGCAGCACCATCTCATCCAGAACGTCTTGAATGTTCGTTTTCGTCATTACACCGGTCTCCTTTCTCTTATCTTGGCACCGCTAATAACATCGCGTCAAGGAGCATCTTCTCTTCGCCGCCTTTTAAGGTAAAGGGCCGAAAGGGCGTTGGCCAGACGCAGGAATTACGGGCCCCGATACTGCCCGGCCTTGATGAGCGCACCATCTCTTCGCCAAAGAGCTGCCTGCCCCGCAAGCCGACAACCTGCACATTCTGCCTGCGGAGTCAGCAGGAGGCGAGCGTCCCGTTGTTCCATGTACCCTGCATATCCGGGAAGGAAAGTCCTTCATCGAGGAGGGTAAAGAAGTGTTCCCTGGGAACGTTTCTCGCTCCCATGGATGCAAGGTGGGGTGTGTACACCTGGCAATCGATGAAGAGAAAATTATGCTGCTGTACCTGGTCCCGTAAAAAAATGAGGGCCGCCTTTGACGCATTACTTACCCGGGAGAACATGGATTCTCCAAAAAAGCACCTGCCTAAGGAGATGCCGTACAACCCCCCGCAGAGTTCACCACCCTGCCAAACTTCGAGGCTGTGAGCATATCCCAGTTCATGAAGAGCTGCATACCCCTGGATCATACTTTCTGTTATCCAGGTCTCCCCGTTCTGCCCTTTTCTGGGAACATGGCTGCACTGGGCGATTACTTCGAAGAATGATGTATCGAAGGAAAAAGAGAAGGTGCCCCGTTCCATGGTTGTTTTCATGGACCTGGAAATATGAAGCTCTTCGGGGAATAAAAGAAACCGGGGATCCGGACTCCACCAGAGTACCGGTTCGCCGGGACCGAACCATGGGAAGATGCCCTGGCGGTACGCAGAGAGAAGCATACCCGGCGACAGGTTGCCTCCGGAAGCCACTATCCCTTCAGGAGATGCCTGTTCTACCGGAGGAAACCGGAAAAACTGCTCCTTATCCAGATAGGGAAAATTACGTTTCACTTGTCCCGATGGCAGTGATTTTCACCTCGCCTTCGGCAAGGTCCACCAGGGCACTGCCTCCTTGAGCCAGATCACCGAAGAGCACTGCGTCTACAAAATACGATTTCACCTGTTCCTGGATGATCCTGGCGATATTCCTGGCGCCGAACTCGGAGGAATACCCTTTTTCGCTCAAATGTTGTCTGCACGCTTCCGTAACCTTAAGGGTTACGCCCTTTTCCAGGAGCTGTGCTTCGAATTTCCGGAGTTCCTTGTCTACGATCCGCAGCACGATCTCCTCATCGAGGCCTCTGAACGTTACCACCTTGTCCAGGCGGTTCCGGAATTCAGGAGAGAAGGTATGCTGAACAGCGGTGGACACCGCCTCTGCATTCAGGCTCTTTGTACCGAACCCGATAATAGATTTTCCGATATCCCGGGCCCCGGCATTGGATGTCATAATAATAATCACATTTCTGAAGTCCGCTTTTCGTCCGGTATTGTCGGTTAAGGTTGCATAGTCCATCACCTGTAAAAGTACATTGAAAATATCCTGGTGTGCCTTCTCAATTTCGTCCAGGAGCAGAACGGAGTGGGGGTTTTTTCGTATGGCATCGGTGAGGAGGCCGCCTTCTTCATATCCCACATATCCCGGCGGAGACCCGATAAGCCGGGCCACGGTGTGTTTTTCCTGGTACTCGCTCATGTCAAAGCGGTGTATAGCGATACCCAGGGTGGAAGCAAGCTGGCGGGCGAGTTCCGTCTTCCCTACTCCGGTAGGTCCCACGAAAAGAAAAGATGCAACAGGTTTGTCGGGTTCCCGGAATCCCGCTCTTGACCGCTTGACTGCAGACACCACATCGTGGATCGCTTCGTCCTGGCCGAACACCTGATCCTGAAGCTGGGATCCTAAGTCCTTCAGTTTATCCACCTCCGAAACAGACACCGTCTTCACCGGAATTTTCGCAATCTTCGACACTACCAGCTCGATTTCGATCTCGGAAATCTCCACCGGTTCGGCCTCCTCTTTTTCATCCTTGAAGGTCGTCATCCGGATGTATGCTCCCGCCTCGTCTATCATATCGATAGCCTTGTCCGGAAGGTGGCGGTCCGTTATGAACTGGTCAGAAAGTTCTACCGCCGCTTTCAGCGCTTCTTCCGTATACCGTACATTGTGGAATGTTTCGTATCTTTCCTTCAGCCCTTTCAGAATCTCCAGGGTTTCTTCCCCGGTGGGCTCGGTCACTTCTATCTGCTGAAACCGTCGTGCCAGTGCCCGGTCTTTTTCGAAAAACTTCTTGAATTCGTCATACGTCGTGGATCCGATGCACCTGAGCTTTCCGGTTTGAAGGGCGGGTTTCAGCAGATTGGAAGCATCCAGGGTTCCCCCGGAAACAGAACCTGCGCCGATGACAGTATGGATTTCATCGATGAAAAGGATGACCTTTTCCCGGGAAGCTAGTTCACTCAGTATCTTTTTTAAACGTTCTTCGAAATCCCCCCTGAAACGGGTTCCTGCGATAAGGCTGCCCATATCCAGTGAAAAGATCTTAAAGTCTTTAAGCAGCGCCGGGACCCTTCCGGTTGATATGCGTTGGGCGAGTCCTTCCGCCAGGGCGGTCTTTCCCACACCGGGATCACCAACCAGTACGGGGTTGTTTTTCATCCGCCGGCAGAGAACCTGGACCGTACGTTCCAGGATATCATCCCTTCCGATAACCGGCTCCAGTTCGCCCTGCAAGGCCATTTCTGTGAGCTCAGAGGTGAAATCGGAAAGGGCTCCCTGTCTTTTCTGCGGCTTTTCGCCCTCTCCTCCTTTGTCCGTTTTGTCTCCGGAGATAACGGTTTCATCCGGAAAATCCTGCTGATGAGACACCGCCTTGAGGAGGTCCAGCCTCCTGATACCGGCTTTTTTAAGAAAAAAGCTCCCGTACCCTTCGGGCTGGTCGAGTATGGATACCAGGATATCTCCTAAGTCCACTTCGCCTTTCTGGGAAGACTCAGTATGGAACACTGCCTGCTCGATAATCCCCTGGAATCCGAGAGACTGGATGGGTTCCCCTCTTTTCACTTTCGGCATCTTCTCCTTGAGAAATGTTTCCAGTTCCTCTTTCAGTACATCCAGGTCTGCATCGCAGTTTTTAAATATCTCCTGGGTGGATTCGAAAAAAAGGGCCGCATACAATACATGTTCCGGAGTAAGATACTCGTGATGCCGTTCCTTTGCATCTCTGTAGGCTGCATTCAATACAGCCTGGACTTCATCATTTATCTTCATACGTTCCTACGCTTTTTCCATGGTACATTTTAAGGGAAATTCCCTCTTCTTTGCCATCTGCAGTACCTGTGCCACCTTCGTAGAGGCAATATCAAAAGTGAACACCCCTACAATCCCTCGTCCTTTTCTATGGACATCGAGCATGATTTTCGTCGATTCCACAGTGGACTTATGGAATACGACCCGCAGAATCTCCACAACAAAATCCATAGTGGTATAGTGATCATTGTGGAGGATCACGTTATACATGTCAGGTTCTTCCAGGTCTTCCTCGATCTCCTGAAGAATTTCGCTGTCATACCTGTTGTCAGTTCCAAAATCATCACTCATATATCTATAATAGTACGAGTATTTTTTTCTATCGGCAAGAGAGAGACTACAGAAGGGCCACGGGATCCACATCGATCTCTATATAAATTCCCTTCCTGGGTAAAAAGGAAGAAGCTGTGCGGGAAAGAGAAGTGTGGCTGCGGGAGAAAGAAGTAGTTCTCAGGATAAGCTGAAATCTGGTATTTCCGGAAACAACCGCAATGGGACAGTCGGCAGGACCCAGGATACTCCCTGCGCCGGACAGGCTTTTCTGTAATTCATCAGCGAACTCCCGGGCGGTATTTCGCGTAAGAACCGGGTCTTTCCCCCGGAACACTACACGGAAGAGCCTGGTATAAGGGGGAAACATGAGCTGTTTCCGCGTTTCCAGTTCCCGGGTGAAAAACCCCTGGATATCGTGTTTTTGTGCGAACCGTACTGCTTCGTTGTCGGGACGCAGGGTCTGTACGATCACCTTGCCGTCCTCCATGTTCCTTCCTGAACGGCCTGCCACCTGTATCATAAGGGAAATTGTCCGTTCAGATGCCCTGAAATCAGGAAGCTGAAGGCCGGTGTCTGCGAGAACGATGCCTACCAGCTTCACTCCCGGGAAGTTGAGCCCCTTTGCCACCATCTGTGTTCCCAGGAGAATGTCGATCTCCCTGTTTTTAAACTGTTCCAGCGTGTGTTTCAGCGCGCCTTTTTTCGATGCAGTATCCGCATCCACTCGTTCGATCCGTCTGCCCGGGAAGAGAGCTTCCACCACCTGTTCGATCTTCTCTGTACCAAACCCGGCATAACCCACGTCCAGGGATCCACAGTCGGAACACACCTGTACAGGTGCTGAAGAGAAACCGCAATAGTGACAGATCATCCGGTTCTTCTTCTTGTGAAAGGTAAGAGAAACGGAACAGTGCCTGCACTTCATTTCATATCCACACGTGTGGCAGTGAAAAAAATAGGAAAATCCCCGGCGGTTAAGAAAGAGAATGATCTGGTTTCCTTCGTTCAACACCTGCCGCATCTGAAGTTCCAGGGTCCGGGATATCGGTCTTTCCTCTTTCCTCATGTCCACGATTTCGATTTTAGGCAGCTCTCCTCCGGAGAGGCGTTTTTCCATGGTAAACGCCGTAAGCGTTCCCTGCTGCATCAGGTAGTATGCTTCCAGGGAGGGAGTAGCACTCCCCATGATGAGCCGCCCTTTCTGAAGGGCACACCGTTTCATGGCAACCTGCCGGGCGTGATACCGAGGTGTCCGTCCCGACTTATACGATCCTTCGTGCTCCTCGTCGATAACTATGAGCCCGATATCTTCCAGAGGAGCGAACACAGCGCTCCTTGCCCCCACAACGACCCGGGCCTGCCCCCTGCGGATACGCATCCATTCAGACAACCGTTGAGACGGGGTAAGGGCCGAATGGAGAAGAGCTACCTGGTCACCGAACCGCTGAAGGACTATCTCGATGACCTGGTGAGTGAGGGATATTTCCGGAACGAGGTAGATGACACTTCTCCCCTCTTTCAGGGTGTGCTCTGCCGCACGAAGATATACTTCAGTCTTTCCCGACCCGGTAACTCCAAAAAGATAGAACATCCCTTCCTGACAGGAGATGATCTCCTCTAAGGGTTTCTGCTGCTGTGAATGAAGATCGAACCTGTCCGGCACAGGCGTCTGCTCATCGTAGAGGTCCTGAAGATGCTCCCTTTTTCCTCCGGGAAGCATGGCTGCGATTGCCTCTCCTAATGAACACATGTACATCCCGGACATCCATTCCCCAAGAGAAACGAGTGTATCGTCGAAGAGGGGTTCGTTATCGAGAACCCTGGTGATCTCCTTGATTTCAAACGTACCTTCCGGAGGATCATCCTTCGTGGCAAGGACATACCCTGTACGTTCCCTGCCACGGAACGGTGCTTTTACACGCATTCCATTTGTACACTCATCTCCGAAAGGATTTCTGTAAGTAAAAGATTTATTCACCGGAAGGTTGAACAGTAATTCCGCAAATTTACTCATGGAGAAGCGCTTCCAATCGTTTAAGATCATCCCATACAGGAGCCCGGTATTCCGGATTCCTCAAAACCCCGCTGGGATGATAGGTAGGAATCAGCGGGAGATCCATGAACCGGTAGGTTTTCCCCCGGAGTGCGGTAATGCCTTCCGTCCTCTTCGTCAGGATCTGTGTTGCAATACGGCCCAGTGACAGTATTACCTTCGGCCGCAGAAGCTCTACCTGTTTCTGTAAATAGGGAAGGCATGCCGACGATTCGTCCGGCAGGGGGTCCCGGTTTCCCGGGGGACGGCATTTAACGATATTACCGATAAAGCAGTTCGTGTTCCTGCTCAAGCCTATCGCGTCGAGCCACTTGTCCAGGTACCGGCCGGCTTTGCCGACAAAGGGTCTGCCGGTCCTGTCCTCATCCGCACCCGGACCTTCACCGATAACGAACACGACTGGTTCAGTTACCCCTTCACCGGGGACGGTCAGGTTCCTTCCCTCGTATAGACCGCACGCGGTACACTCCAGGATGGTCTCATGGAGCTCCTCAAGTTTCGCAGTCCGGTGCCCGGCATCCCCGGTCTTCAGCGGTTGTAATCCCGGGAGGGACGGGGCCCTCCCGTGTTCCGTAAGATAACCGGAATCGAGAAAATCTTCACAGAGGTTGAGCAGTTCCCAGTACATCGAAACGGTTTTATCGGTCATATCTCACCTTATAAAGATACAGTCCCCAGGCAGGTGCCGTAGCACCTGCGCCCTGCCGGTTTCCTGCCTCGAGTATCCGGCGGAACTCTTCCGGCCCTTTTCCCTGTTTCTCCAGTTCCAGGATGGTGCCGACGAGAGAACGTACCATCCGCCAGAGAAACGCGGTACCTTCGATATGGAAAACGATGAACGGTCCGTCCATAAAAAACGCAGCACTGGAAATGTTCCTCACACGGGTACGGCTCGAATCCCGGGGTACTGCAAACGTGGTAAAATCGTGCTCTCCGATGATACAACGAGCGTACTCGTTCAATCTGCGAACATCAAGGGTTTTCCGTACAAATAATGCATAATTCCGGTAAACGGGAATCGGGACCGGTCCCTGGAAAAGGTAATACCTGTAGGTCCTGCTCCGGGCATCATACCTGGAGTGAAAATCTTCGGGAACTTCCCGGCTGCTCAATGCCTGTACGTCCCCGGGAAGGTAGGAATTGAGGGCGAGAGCCCACCGGTCAGACGGAATAGAGTCAAGCTCCGTCCTGAAATTGATTACCTGCCCCAGGGCGTGCACGCCTGAATCGGTTCTTCCCGCTGCCGTAACCGGGACACGGAAGCCATGCATTTTCTCCAGGGCTTTTTCCACGTCTCCCTGTACGGTCCTGCCGTTTTTCTGCATCTGCCACCCGCAGAAACCGGAGCCGTCATAGGAGATATCGGCCCTTATGTTCCTCTTACTCATCCCCTGAAGTTTCATCCGACTGGAGCTTTTCTATTTCTTCCCCGATAGTTGCATGGAGGTCCCGGGAGCTTTCCAGAAGTATCGAGGGCTTGTTCTTTGAAGCTCTGCCCATGCCGACAATCCTGGCTACGGTTCTTTTTGCATTGCCCAGGGATTTAAGCCTGTTTTCCGTATTGTCCCGGGGACCGAAAGAGTACTCCAGATATGCTGCAAGATACATCACCCCGTCGTATCCGTAGTTCTTGTCCAGATCCGGTCCGAGAACACCTGCTCCCGCCACGGTTTCCTGACCGGTTTGTTCATATTCGACTGCCAGGGTGTAAAAAAACCGGGCTTTCCGGTAAAACAGTTTCGAAACGTAGTCGTAGTTTTCACTGGGATACGACCGGTGGAGATCGGAAAAAAGCCATGCCGCCCGAAGGGCACTTATTCCACGTTTGAGGGTCGGACCGAATTCAGCCGGAAAAAAATCGTAACACATGATTGCAAAATAATAGCTGGCCGCTCCCTCCTTAATGGTTCTCGGTTCCTCATATTCCAGATCTTCAAAAATATTCCTGATAGAAGAGGTCCTCCGGTCGGTGTCCCTCTCCAGGTCCGGGATGATCGACTCCGGTACCTTTTCGAAATCTTTCTGATATGCTGCGAAATAGCAGCCGGGACATACCAGGACCGGATAATTCAGAGGATACACGGGCCCGTAAGCTTTGGACGGTTCATAGAGCCTGCGCAGTTCGATGGTGAGATCCCCTGCGATCAGCCGCCCCCCGCCTGTACGCAGATCCTCTTTATAAAACTCTTTCCCGCACACGGGACACTTTATCTTATCCTTGGAAAAAAATGTAATCGATTTTTTTGTTTCCCTGATCATCCCCTCCCCCTTGTTACGGAGAATCTCCCTCTATCACCACCACTGCCACTGCGTTGTCCCTTTCGTGGGTGAGAGATACGTGAAGGTGTTTCCCTCCAAACTGCTTAAACGCCGCTTCGGCTTTCCCGCTTAAGACCATACATGGCTTCCCCAGTTCATCACTCTCGACACGCATCTCCTTTAAGGAAAACCCGCGAATTCCTGTGCCCAGAGCTTTGCCGAAGGACTCCTTGGCAGCAAACCGTGCAGCCAGGGAGAGGGTTCCCGATTTCTCCCGGGCCTCTTGAATCTCCCTGGAATGGAAGAACCGGGACAACAGTTCCGGTTTGTCTTCCCAAGCCCGCAGCCTGGTGACATTTACAATATCTATGCCCAATCCTAGTATCATTCTTCTCCTTCCCCTTCCTGATGCAGGCGTATATCCAGTTCGATCTCTACAGGCAGGTATTTCAGAACCAGAAGACCCAGCGGAACATCAGGCCGCACCGGCAGGGTATAGACACCGGGCTCCGTGATGGATGAACAGTCAATAAGAAGATGCACATCTTCCGGTACGGTCTCCTCCATGATCAGCTGACCCGCCTGTACCTGTACCAGTCCCGGGGGAAAATCGTTCGCAACGATAAGATCAGGATCCAGATCCATGGTAATGATGTCAGTGTTATCGAAGGTCTGGAGGATGACAGTTTCCTGGATGATTCCATTGAACTCGATTGTATTCCCTCCTGGAAACTGGAGAAGAGGATCATCGACCTTGGGACGAACCCTGACAGTGAAATTTTCCTTTTTTCCACTCAAATCTATCTCTTCCGTGAGGATGGTGCGTAAATCTGAAACTCTGCTTTTCGGACCTTCCACCCGTACATACGTGGGATTCAGATAGTATTGGGCCAGTTCAAACCCGTGGGCCGGGTAGCCTGTAAGGGAGGGAAACACCTCCAGAGTTTTTGTCACCTTCTTTTCCAGTGTAACGGTAATTTCGAAGGGCTCGACTTTTACTTCCAGAGGGTCCACTTCCAGGGAGGTTCCCTTTTTTTCGATTCTTACAGGCGCCTTGAAAAGCCCTTCTGTACTGTACTTGGAAAGATCCAGGGTTGCTTCAATATCCTCTTCCAGTATAAGGAAGATCTCTTCCCTGTTACCCCTTAAGGTAATCCGTACATTCCGCGGGTATGGGCCTGCAGGGATATACTGTTCGTTCAGGATCACCTTCAGGGGAACACTGAAAAAACGTTCTTCCAGTGTATTGATGCGGTACACCATGAACAGAACTATCGCGGCAACGATGGAGAGAACTTTTGCCGGCCAGTTGGATACGAGTCTTTCCAGAAAATCGCTATTCCTCAACTGCCGTCTCCTCTCCCGCCTCTTCCGGTTCATCTTTGAAATTGAGAAGCCTTTTCAGGGTACCTCGTGCTTCTTCGATGTTCAGATCGTAATAGAGGCTGGCTTCATACGCAAGGGAAACGGCCCCGGTCTCCTCGGATACGATAAGAATGACGGCATCGGTCACTTCCGCCAGTCCCAGGGCAGCCCTGTGGCGGGAACCGAAGCTTCGGCGGATATCCGCCTGCTCTGAAAGGGGAAGAAAGCACCCCGCTGCAAGGATTTTTCCCCGCTGCACCACAACGGCTCCGTCATGAAGGGGTGTGTCGCTTCCGAATATCGTCAGTATCAGGCTGGTGGAGATATCCGCCCCCAGCCGGGTACCCGTATCCAGCACGTTCTTGATCTCAACGCGCCGGAGAAACACGATAAGACATCCCCGGCGTCTTCCCGCCAGCATCTCCACGGAGCTGAGCACGCTGTCCAACTGCTGCACCTTGCCGCCGGGAGAAAACCGGAACCACTGGCCCTGTCCGATCCGCATGACGATGTTCCTCAATTCCGGCTGGAACACGATGGCCAGGATGATAACGATGACCGTTGTAAGCCGGTTCATGATCCACAACAGGGTATCCAGACGCAGGAAAAACGCCGCTGCGTAGACCAGCACCACCAGGAACGCGCCCTTTACCAGCTGAACCGCCCGGGTTTGAACAAGAATCGTATAGATCTGGTAGATGAGAAATGCAAGAATCGTGATATCGAAAACAGGTCTGATTATTTCGTTGAATATCCAGTTATCTGATAGCCATTCCATGCTTACCAGGTCCCCGGCACTCCCGGGGTATCCCCCCGCCGCTCATCATCTCTTCCGCCATAGGAGCAGAGTATAGGTCAAATTGTTCAGAGTCACAATACAACCCTACTCTTCCCTGCCGACTGGGCCGTTTCGGAACCTCTCCAGGTGTTCCGGGACATCCGCATCCCTGAGGATCCAGGGATCATCGACCTCAAGACTGTCCCGGGTCGTCCGGTTGAGGAAATCCCGGAGCGTTGCAGACCTGTCGCCTAAACAGATATGATCCTTCAAGGCCAGGGGCAACAGCACCGGGTGCCCGGTCTTTCCCTGATAGACGGGAATTACTAGGCGACCACGGAATCCTTCCAGAAGTTTCCGGTACGTTTCAGGGGAAACGAGAGGGATATCTCCTGGGATAAGAAAGAAAGGATCACTCTCCACATGTGTTACCCCGGTTTGAACCGAGGAAAACATACCCTCTTCGAAATCCCGGTTCCGTACAACCTGGATCTCTTCCCTATCCAGGAAACAATTCTCTAATTCAGTGTGCCGGAAACCGGAGACCAGGATGATACGGTCACACACGTTAAGGGCGGTGTCGCATGTCCTCCGGATAAGGGGTTTCCCCTGAACCGGAGCCATCATCTTCCAGAATCCCATTCGGGCCGACTTTCCTGCAGCAAGAATCACGCAGTCCATTGCATTCACTATATTGATCCCGAAACTCATTTACAAGTATGATTAAAAGCGATGATCCGCATGTTCACTGTACTACTATTCAGTTCCCTCCTGTTCGGATGTGTTACTACCGAAGCCCGGAACCAGGAATCCCGGAAAGCCCCTTTTCGTGAACAGTCCCCGGGAGTGCACAGCCAGGCGGACCAGGAAGGATACCGTATCGACAGCTCATGGGAATACCGGATAGAAATTACCCATGAGGGATCGAGAAGCGAGGGAAAAATCGGGCATCTGCTGTATGGCGGTTCTTCCATTGGCGGATGTTTCGATATGGTGATCATCGGAGAGAGGGTATTCCGGTTCGTGTTCCGGGACCATCTCTGGGACTTCGGAGGCTACCGGGAAATCGGAAATGTGCCGCTTCAGAAAATAAGCCGTGTAGTGCTTCAGGCGGACGAT
>JAJSAL010000050.1 GCA_024274705.1 Spirochaetota bacterium | reverse complement strand
TTGTAACCTCTCACATTAATCTGTCAAAATCTTTCACATAAAATTGGACTCCACATTATTCTGGTTTTCCTGTACCAGATGTTTAAAATTGAAGAGGAACTGACCCTCAATATCAGTATAGGTACTCAAAGCAAGACGATCGTAGTTTTTTTCTAACAACCAGCTGATGACATAATTATTCTTGTCCTGGCGGTAGTAAATGGCTCTCTTGCAAGCCTCCTCAACTCTCTCCGGAGAATACTGTTCTGAAAGACGAAGCAAATCCTGTGCGGAATGATAGGTCTCTATGATGCTGCTTGACCAGATATTTTCCACGACACGAATGACAGACGGTCCAAATCGCTGAGCTTCCCGAAGAAGGGCCTGTTTCATGATCTGTTCCTCTGGATTCGATAGCCAATAATGATCTGTTTTATTCATCGCCTGAATTATTCTTCCTTTCCGGGATTACATAATCTCTGTAGATGCCAGGCGTACATGTTCAGCTGTAACCACAGCACATTTTTCCATAGCAGCTGCCAAAAGAGCGCCCTTGGCCAGCGTATTAGCACGTCTAAGCAGACCCCCTGAACCCTGGTGGATTGCCAAAACAGCCTCATCTGCAAAAAGCCCTTCTCTACCGCCTGCGATTTTAAGGTGGTGATGAATGTATGCATGCATATCTTCCAGCTTCAGTCCATCCAGATAGCTCCTGCCAACCACGCGGGAAGCTAAGGGACGAGAGCTTTGGTACAGCAGCTTGTCAATAAGCTTTTTTTGTCCACTTAGGATCATAGGCATGAGGGATTTTGAATCAAACTCGAACTGGGTTAAGGTGTGCAGTTGTGCGTATATTTCAGAACGAAGCAGGTGGGCTTCGTCTATTACCAGTACAGGAGTTTCCTTTCTTCCGGCTATTTCTGAGATAATGTCTCGTACTATTTTGGTCATAAGCGCAATAGAAAAGGAACGATATTCAATTCCAAAGACTAAACAGATCTGGCGGAACAGTTCTAAAAGACTCCCTGTGGTGGCCACAATGGGAATGACTTTGAACTCCGAAGGATGCAGCTTGCTGGCGGCATAGCGTAGTGAAGTTGATTTTCCTGAGCCTACATCACCGGTAATAACCGAAACCGCGCTCAGTCGTACCGCATAGTGAAATCGCTTAAGCAGCGCGTCTAACCCCGGCAGGGGATACAAATCTTCAACCTTCACATCCTGGGGAAACGGCTCCCTAGTAAAACCAAAAGCATGTTTAATATCAATCATTTCTTACCTCCTGATGTAAAGAGACTACCGTCTCGATACCAATCCTTATTGTCAGCTTCCCTGCCTTCGGGAAAATCTTCAGGCTTTATCCATTCCTTTTTCTTTGATTTCCTCCTGACGCGACTGTTCCTGTGAACATCCAGGGGAATGAGAAAACCATAAGACTTCTCTTCAAATACCACCTCGATTCGCTGTGGGTCTCTTACATGATATAAAAGGGTCACGGTATTTCCTATTAACCCCTCAGGGGCTTCATAGATTTTGCCCAGCAAGGATACGGTCCTGTCCTTGCCTACCTTACGGCGTATTTGCTTACGAAAATAACTCAGCACGTCCTTAGGTGCCGGTCGGATTAGTGTAATATGTTCTAAATAACGGTCCAAAGGGCGTTCTTTAGTGCTCCCATGTACTCTCAAGTGATACTCTTTGTCTATCCAATCAGTAAGCATTTCATTCAACATCAGCAGGCTGATCTCTTCAGACACGAAGGGCAGCAACTGCATACGGACCGTTTTCCAAAGTCTTTCGATTTTTCCTTTTGCCGCAGCGTCATATGGATCTGTAAATACAAGGCCTATCCCTAAAGATGCAGTACAATACTTTAGCTGATGAGACCGAAAGCCAGGCGCGTTATCCAGGTAGAGTTTCCTGGGAAGCCCTCTCTTTTCTAACGCTTTGATCAGGCAGTCCAGATAGTTTTCCAGATTCTCCCCTAAATAAAACTCAGCGTGAGGAATAAGCCTGGAATGATCATCAATGAATCCAAACAAAAAAGTCTTTTTAAGCCGGCCTTCCACAATCACCTTAGGTCCATGCATACAGTCGGATTGCCACAGATCATTCGGAAGCTCAGCTTCAAAACGCCGTCTGTCTTCCGGCTCCCTTATTTCCTTATCCAGTCCTTGACGTTTAAATATTCGGTAAATGCTTTGTGCGGAAGCCTTGAAATCCTTATCGATGATTCCTTTACCTCTGGCGACTTTAAGGAGAACCGGCAAAGAGGCCCTAGGCAGTTCTTTTTTGAGATTCACCAGAGAAAGCTCTGTCTCCGGATCGATGCTCCTCGATAGCCATGAATCTTCTCTGTCTTTTGGATACAGGCTTTCAATTTTCCGTCCACTTTCCTCATACCTTTTAAGCCATTCTACTACTGTGGAACGGCTGATATAGCTTCTACCTGTATATTGGATGTCCCACTTATTCACAGTTATATCCCGAATAAGCGATTCTTTTTTCCCTCTCTCGGTTTCTTTGAGCCCAACCATCCGGAATAGTACTCCAAATCGGAAAGTAGCTATCTTTTCTTTTTTCTCTTGATCCATGGATCATTCCTCCTCTTTGCTAATTCCCCTCATAAATTACCCGAACCCATAAGGAGGTGTCACCGCAAAGATCAGGTAGGGTTTTATTCGAAAAGGCTTTATCTCAAAATAATTCAGCGAATGGGTGCTTAGAATAATGCTGCTCAAAAACAATTTATCTAAAGCTCTGTAAAGGTCCCCTTCAGTGTTACTCTGCCTGGAAGCCTGTTTTAGAAACCCCTTCCACCAGTACTGCTGACGTTGCCTGCTTACACAGGACAGCCACTTCTTATTCAGTGCTTTCCCGATGAGGCTTGCAAGAATGAACATCCAGGGAGCCCAAAAACCCCGGTAATGACTCTTAGGCCGGGCAGTATGCACAGCTCCGCAATCCGGACACCTGTATCTTTTAATCCAAAAAGCTTCGTTAAAACCGTCAAAGAACCTTAAAACATATCCGTGTCCCCAGACCCGGGTTCCTTTGCAAGTTGGACATCTATTAATATCAGGCCACGGGTATCTTTTTCCTTTCTCAGAAAGATACTTGAAATCTATCGGGAATTGTATTATCAGATAAGTTATCCATTTAGTTGGATTGGGGTAACTGTGGTCTTTGTGGATCTGTTCAGTTACCCCTCTTTTTATCGGGTTTGATTAATGTGAGAAAAAGTACTATCTGTTTATTTTAATATGAGATTTCTTTAGGCGCTTAATTCAAATCAATTTGAGACGGGACACTATTAAAACCATTCTCCGCACCCACGAGCGGATGACGATCGAGTACATTAGCAAAGATGAGGAAGGTACCCGTTACCACAATACGCTGCGGCTTAATACCCGTTTAGAACCCGCACATCTGGAGATTTATACGAAGTTGGGGTTGTCCGGGAAACCACTCGAGCGGCGGCTGTTAACCCGAAAAATCGGTAGTGTAAACAAACCACGCCAAGTCCCTTTGCGGGAGTGATTTAGCCCTATTTGGGCCTGTCAATTCGAACTTGTTCCCACGAGATCAATTCGTTAATCCGTTGACTATTATTATTTTAAATACCCGTGTGCTTTCTTATATATTCCCTACCCAATACGGCATACTCGAAAGGATTGGCCTTCGTCGGATCCTGCTCTGCCTCTATGACCATCCAGCCTTCGTAGTCGGAATCTTCGATAATACCGAAGATCGTCGGAAAGTCTATTGATCCATCTCCAGGCACGGTGAACACCCCGGCACGGACGGCCTCTAAAAAAGGCATATCCCGCATCTTCACTTCTTCGAAGACCTCTCTCCGCACATCCTTCAAATGGATGTGACCAACCCTCCTAATAAACTTCCGAAGACAGGAGGCTGGATCTTCTTCAGAAAAAGCAAAATGTCCCGTATCGTATAGCAGTGAAACATAATCTCCGTTAGTATCGTTCAAAAACCTCTCAGTCTCTTCTTCAGTCTGGACACCCGTCCCCATGTGATGGTGGTAGGCCATGGTAAAATCTTCGTCTCTGGCGATTTTACCGAGTTCATTCATACCACCGGTCAGTTTTTTCCACTCCTCGCCGTTAAATACCGCCTTTCCGGAAAATACGGACATCCTCTGGTTTCCCTGGCAGGAACGCGTTTGCTCACTTGGTCCAATTACATTCGCTCCAACACCGGAGAGAAACTCTAATTGCTTGCGGAAAATTCTTACCACCTCTGATAGAGGCTTTGAACAGACGAAGGAACTAAACCATTGGTTGCAAATTTTCAATCCGCGAAGATCTAAATATCCCTTCAATACTGCGGGATCTTTCGGGTATTTATTCCCTACCTCTGATCCTTTGTATCCGGCCAGGGCCATTTCGCTAATGCATTGTTCGAAGGTGTTTTCGCCTCCCAAATCCGGCAAATCATCATTCGTCCAGCTTATGGGCGCCATTCCCAGTTTTACTTTATTCGGATCCATAATCATATCCCCTTCTTCTCATGATCTATTTATCCGAGTCAGAAATCATGAAGCCCCGAATAATACCATACAGCCGTTCGTATCCTGTAATAAAACTTCTCAGGGTACCCCGGGTCAGTGATAATGTTTTCCTCATTCACCAATACCTTCAGCCAGTCGCCGGTCCTACCCGCCATGATGGTGCATACCGGGGTCATTTTCGAAATGTCACTCCCGTGTTTCTGTCTCCGAGAGAGGCCGCGTTCCACAGCTTCGGCAACCGCTAATGCCTGGAGGACAGTGATGCCACCATGATTGACGTTCACCCCTCGAGCAGTAACCTCTTCGATCGCTTCCACACCCGCTGCAGGGACAGGCATTTTCACCTGCATGTTCTCAGCCAATCCGTGAAAATGCTCCGCCTGGTCGGCCACCAGTTTCACATTCCGTGAGTACCTATCGTTGATCTGGATCGAAATCCGCCCCTTCAGCCCCTTCTCCCGGTCGAAAACGGGCTTCAGCATTTCGGCGCCCTTTATGGCCACCTCTATGTTCACCTTCCAGGCAATATCTTCCTCGGTGGCCTCAGGCATTGTCCGGACGAACTCGGAAATCCGGTCTTTTCAGAGGTGCATCTCCTTATCGGGGACGTTGCCAACGATGACCGGATTGGTGGCGGCCTCCACCGCACCGTTATCGATAGTCGATAGCACAGGCAAGCTCCTCAACCGAACAGGAATCGTCCCACACATCGGTGTCTGTGGTCATAACAGTTTCGTGCAGCGGGCTTTTATGTTCTCCCACAGGCTATCTCCTTCGTTCGGATAAAAGTGTGAATTAAAATTTCCTTGCGGAATCTATATTGTTCTGGTTATTTCTCGAGGCCTGCTCAACCTCTTTCTTTTTCGAAACAACGGGGGTGCCGACCCTCCACCAGCTTTCATAGTCCCCCGACATCGAATCGAAATCGACCTTTATATCAATGAGTGTCGAGACCGTACTCTTCTTAGCCCCTTCAATAGCTAATTTTAGTTCTTTCGAGTTCGTTGCCCGCCAGACCTTGCAGCCGTACCCCTCTGCGATTTTCGCAAAATCCACCGGGATCGGGTCTCCTCCCTCATCGAGGTGTCCGGTCTTCTTGTTCCGGTACTTGAACTCGCAGCCGAATTTCGGTATCCCCTGGGAACGCTGCAGGTTGTCGATACAACCGAACCCGCTGTTATCGAACAGCATCACGTTGATCTTCATCCCCTCCTGCAGGCTGGTAAAAAGTTCCGAGTGAAGCATGATGAAAGAACCATCTCCCGTCATGGCGTACACCTCCCTATCGGGGGCGGCAAGTTTTACTCCCAGGGCACCGCATATTTCGTATCCCATGCAGCTGAAGCCGTACTCCATGTGGTAGGTATATTCTTTCCGGGGACGCCAGAACCGTTGCATATCGCCGGGCAGACTTCCTGAAGCACCAACGACGATGGCATTATCACTAAAGATTTCCTCGTTCATTACACCCAAGGCGTGCATCTGGCTATAGCCTCCGCCTCCGGCAGTTTCTGTTGTGTATGCACGC
Organism: Spirochaetota bacterium; assembly: GCA_024274705.1. Classification (GTDB taxonomy): domain Bacteria; phylum Spirochaetota; class Spirochaetia; order SPDA01; family JAJSAL01; genus JAJSAL01. The sequence continues at coordinate 10,606 of JAJSAL010000050.1, read as the reverse complement.
TTTACTTCTTTCGCCCACTCTTCCCGGGCGTCTTCGATCTCGTTTGCGTAGCCACTCTTATAACCTAACTGTGACAGTTTTGCAGTAAGCTGCCGTAATCCTGCTTTCGCGTCACAGAGAAAGGGCGTCGCATTCATCTTATAGGCATCGAATCCGTTTACATTGAGGGTGAGAAATTTCGCCTTTTCATTTTGAAACAGCCATTTCGAACAGGTTGTGAAATCCATGAAACGCGTTCCCACACCGATAACAAGGTCAGATTCCTTGGCGATTTTATTTGCCGCCAGGTTTCCCGTTACCCCAATTCCGCCCAGGTTCATCGGATGGCCCCAGGCAACCGCGCTCTTCCCGGCCTGGGTCTCCGTGAAGGGTACCTTGAACCCTTCACAGAACTTCGCAAGTTCCTGCCCGGCTTCCGAGTAGCGAACACCGCCACCACAGATAACCAGTGGTTTTTTCGATTTCCCTATCATCTCAGCGGCCCGGGAAACTGCTTCAACGCTCAACGCCTGTCGTTCCCGGTAGTGGACCCGCTTAGCAAAGAAGAATTCCGGATAATCGTAAGCCTCTGCCTGGACATCCTGGGGAATAGAGAGACACACAGCTCCTGCCTGGGCCGGATCCGTTAATACCCGCATCGCGTTCATCAGTGCGCTCATCGCCTGTTCCGGTCTTGATATCCTGTCCCAATACCGGCATACCGCCCTAAACGAGTCGTTAGCCGTAGTACCGGTGCTGTTGAACTGTTCCAGTTGCTGGAGAACGGGGTCGGGCTGCCTGCAGGCGAAGGTGTCTCCCGGCATAAGCATTACAGGAATCCTGTTCACCGTTGCCAGGGCCGCGGCTGTGACCATGTTCATCGCTCCCGGTCCTATAGAGCTGATTGCCGCCATGATCTTCTTGTTGTTGTTTTGTTTGGCGTAGGCAATCGCCGCGTGGACCATCCCTTGCTCGTTGTGACCCTGGTAAAATCGCAAGTTATGGTCCTGTTCCTGTAATGCCTCCCCAATACCTATTACACAGCCATGTCCGAAAATCCCAAACACACCGTTAACGAATTTATGTTCTTCTCCATCGACACTGATGTATTGGTTATCCAGAAACCTGACAATCGCCTGTCCCATGGTTAAACGTATCGTTTTCATCTTAATACTCCTTTGCGCACCGATTCAACGGCGGTCCGTTATTCTTTATCAGGCCATATGACCGCGCTTTTGTCCAAGAGCCACGCGTGTTCCTTTCGAAATATCCTCGACTCCGGAAGAAACTGGTTCCCCTCCAGATGCGGAATCATCCATATATAGTACATAGCGTATCCCGGCGCCGCTGCCTGAGAGTGTACTTTACCGGGCGTGAGAATTGCAGTGTCTCCGTCCCGGACGATAAATGCCTCGTCTTCCAAAATAGAAATGCCGAAACCCTGTTTGGGAAACAAACGGTAATGATAAATCTCCGGTTGGGGATGATCGTGGGGAGGATAGCTCGACCATTTTCCCGGATGGTTGATTACCTCTCCCAAGACCATTCCCGAATAGGGTGCATTCAGCGCGTCGAAGACCGTTTTTACCGTTCTCGTCGATGTTTCCTGCATCGTTCCCATCCCAAACATATCGCTTCGAATATCGTCAGGCCGGTAGTACACCGGTTCGAAATTGTCCATATTGATCGCTCTCTCGACACAGATCTCGGCCTCATCGGAGATGCATTCAACTTCCACTTCTACCGACTGCGGTACATGCAGTGCCCACGGATTTTCTTCCAACAGGCTCTTGCGCCCGGCTTTTTCTCTTTTCCCGTTCCAACGGTACACCACCAGCCCGTTCATCAGCATGAATGCACGTTCTTTCTGTTGAGTGCAGGTGTAGACATCGCCCTTTGCAAGCTCCAAGAGGCCGAAATCGAGGAGCATATCGCTATGTTTACCGTCGAGTTCCGTAATCGATGTAAAGCCCCTTCCAAAAGGTTCTTCTTTGCGTATTATCATGTCAAATCTTCCGGAAAAACCGACTTAAGAAACTCAACAGCCTTCTTTACTCCCGCCACTGCAGGCATCGTCAAGTCCTCCTGCTCAATACTGATGATTTCATCATATCCTGCCATTCTGACCACGACGAGGAATTCTCTCCACCAAAGCTCGTCATGTCCGTACCCTAATGCTACATAATTCCATGATCTTTCAGCCCAACGGTCGACCGTTTTTTGATCCAACACTCCATCAACTGTTACGATTCTACGTTCCAACCGGGCATCTTTCGCGTGTACATGATATATTGCATCTGCCAACACACGGGCCGACTCGATGGGATTTCCTCCCATCCAGAACATATGGCTCGGGTCAAGATTCATTCCGACCATCTCGCCGACGGCTTCCCGGAGACGAAACATCGTCTCAACATTGTAAACCAGCTGAAACCCGTGATTCTCGAGAGCTATTCGCTCTATCCCGTGATCTTTGGCACGTTTTACCGTCTCCTTCCAGTAAGGAATCGCAACCTCGTTCCACTGCCAGGCCAGAATTTCGGTAGTAACAGGAGGCCAGGAGGTAATGATCCAGTTCGGATTCGCATCCCCGGGTCCGCCGGGAAGACCGGACATCATCACAATTTTTTTAATTCGCCACTCTTCGGCAAGCCGGAAGGTTTTTTGTACCACCGACTCATGTCGCTTACCCGGATCACCAGGCGCAAGTTGGTTTCCTGAACAGTTAAGGACGGCGATCTCCGCTCCCGCTTCCCGGACTTTTCCAATGTACTCGTCACGCTTTTCTTTGCTTTCCGTCATTCCATCTAAATCGATGTGAGGTGCCCTCGACCAGTTGCCGCAGGGAAGTTCGAGCTGTGTAATCCCAAGCTCAATGATGGTGAGAAGCATTTCTTCAAAGGATAAAAAACCCAATCCGTCAGTTACAAACCCTATTTCCATACTACCTGCCCTTTTCGTTTCCTTAGATCAACGTCGTTCCACCGGCCAAAGTTGTCGAAATACCGGTCATATAAGAGGCTTTTTCACATGCTAAAAACATGACCAATTCGGCAACGTCTTCCGGCACCGCCAGTCTCTTTACAGGAACCTTATCAGTAAGAACCTTCTCATATTCTTCCGCAGTCATCCCTTCGATGGGTCCCCGTTCTCGAAAAACCTGTTCCAAGAGCTCGGAGCGAACGTATCCCGGGCAAATTGCATTTACGGTTATTCCGTATTCGGCAAGCTCCAAACCCATGACCTGGGTTATCATGTTAACTGCTGCTTTAGATGCACAATACGCCCCGTTCCCCCGTTCACCGATCTTGGAAGCTTGGCTGGAAATGTTGATGATTCTTCCGTTTTTTATTTTGCGATCGATCATCTGCTTCGCAGCCATCTTCGAAATAAGAAAGACGGCCTTTGTATTTACAGCAAACACCTTGTCCCATTCGGCTTCAGGAATATTTTTAATGAGATTCGATGTTGAAATACCCGCGCAGTTGACGACGATGTCTGCAGGCTCATTTTTGATGTGCGAGAAGACATTTTCGAGTGCGATTGAATCCGAAATATCAATTGGAAATGCCAGCACCTCTTCTGATGTAATTCTCTTTAGCCTTTCCGCAGCATCGTGTAATAGATCTTTATTCAGATCTATCAAATAAAGGCGGTTGTTCTTCTCAGCAAATGCTTTCGCCACAGCAAAACCGATTCCTCGCGCCGCGCCGGTGATTAATACCGTACTGTTGTTTATCACCTTTTTCTCCTTATTATGATAGTTACAATAAATCGCAGTAGATTTTCAGAATACTTAAATAGACTTCCAAACATCCTTTACTCGTTGTAATGATGCTAGCGAGTCTTCTTCGGGACTGTACTCGAAACCTACATACCCCTCATATCCACTGTTTTTGATTTCTCTCAAAACTGCATTCCAGTTAACTGCACCTGTACCGGGTTCGTGCCTGCCGGGGACGTCGGCAATATGGTAATAACCGATTTGGTTCTTATATTCATGTATGATAGCAATCAGATCATCACCCATCATTTCCTGATGATAGAGGTCACATAGAATTTGCAATCTCGGATCGCCGACTAATTCGAGAATCTCCACGGCTGTAGAGAGATCTTTCAAATAGTACCCCTGATGATCAAGCACAGTATTTAGAGGTTCGAGGATGAGGTTCATATTATCCGGTGTCATTTCCAGTGCTTTCTCTAATCCCCTCACAACAGCTCTTTGCTTTGAATAATCCGATTTACTTTCTTCTGGATGAACTACAATCCCTTCATCTCCGAGTTCATTGGTAAGAAACATCAAATTCTTCACATTTAACAACCGGGCGGCATTGAGCGCATTACTATAATCTTCGAGCACTACATGATGGGTATTTTCATTAATCAGGTCTCCCAATCGCTGCCCACTGAAATTTGCTACCGCAACATTTCTCTTTTTACACACTTCTTTTATTGCGGGGATATTTTTGTCTTTCCACGACCAGAATTCGATATGGGAAAAGCCCTCATCGGCGAGCTTCTCTATCTTTTCTTCTGCAGAGATGTTTCCAAAAAGCATCTCGATACACACCGCGGGAATCATTTTCTCACTTCCTTCAATGAAACAGGTCTGTTTTCCTTTAGTGAAACATTGCACGCCATACCGATATAGACCGGTTCTAATCCATCCCTCCCGCTTACCGAAGGATGGTTATCTGAATTCATGCAGGAAACGAAATGTTCGAATTCACGTATGTACGATTCCGTATACCGTTCAATGAAAAAGAAGGGGGGTAAATCCACGGCAATACTCTTTTCGTTCGAAACCGAGACCGAATTGGTGCGTACGTTCCCGGCATTTACCATACCCTTGGAACCGAACACTTCGACCCGCTGATCATACCCATAGATAGCCTTGCGGCTGTTTTCAATGAATCCCAGGGCACTGTTGGTAAATTCTAAGGAAATCGCCGCGGAATCGATATCGCCCGCTTCGCCGATTTTCCTGTCCACAAGTACAGCACCCCTCGCGTATACTTCGCTCACCTCACTTCCCGAGAGAAATCTGGCCATGTCGAAGTCATGTATCGTCATATCCATAAAAAGACCGCCGGAACGTTTTATATATTCCACAGGAGGAGGCCCAGGATCCCGGCTCGTAATTTTTATCATATGCACGTTCCCGACTTCATTCAGTGCCACTAGTTCCCGGACCCTTGAAAAATTCGGGTCGAACCTGCGGTTGAACCCTATTTGCAGTTTAATCCCACTTTTCTCTACCTTTTCCAAAGTCTCCAGAATCTTGTCAACTTCGAATGCTATCGGCTTCTCGCAGAAGGCATCTTTTCCGCTTGCGGCCGCCAGCTGAATTATATCCGCATGGGTGTCCGTACTCGAACAAATAATTACAACATCGATATCCGGGTCACTAAAAACTTCCTGGATATTCCCCGTCCATTTTTCGCACCCGATTTTTCCCGCGCATTCCTTTGCGGCCTTTTCGACCACATCGCCGACTGTTTTTACCCGAATACCGTCCACGCGATTTTGCAAAAGAGAGGCATGCAACTGCCCGATTCGTCCCGCACCTATTACTCCGCAATTGATGTCATTCATTATTTTTCCCTCTAATACTGAATTGAATTTGCTTCTTCAAACATTGCCACAATATTTTCCGGAGGTATTCCCGGAAGCATATTGTGAATAGCCGTAAACACAAATCCACCGTCTTTCATAAATATCTCGCAATTCCTTCGAACTTCTTCCTTTACTTCCTGCATTGTTTTCTGTCCCAGGGAGTGCTGGGTATCGATCCCGCCGCCCCAGAAAACAATATCCTTGCCGTATTCCTGTTTAAGCTTCTTTGCGTCCATTCCGGTCGCCTGGATCTGGACCGGGTTAACGATATCGAGCCCTGCATCGATCAGGTGAGGTAGTATATCGAAAATCGCGCCGCAACTGTGCAGGAATGTTTTAAGATTCGAGTTTTCTTTAACAAATTGAAATATCTTTTTGTGATACGGATAAAGCATCTCCCGATACAGATCCGGAGAGATCATAGGTGCCGACTGCATCCCCAGGTCATCAGACATTATAATGACGTCGGCGGATCCGTTGACGGCCTCCAGAAGAGGTGTGAGCCTTTCAAGGTGCAGCTCTGTAAGTTTCTCAAAGAGTTTCACAACTTCATCCTTCTCTATTAGTATCTTCATGAGAAACTCGTCGTTACGGTACAGCCATTGCGCCGGCTCAAAAAACAGGCTGCTATAGTTGAGGATAATACTGTAGTCAGTCTCCTCGTACATCTTTTTCGCGGCATTACGCACCTGGTCATAGAAACCCGGCTGACCGAAGTTTTTCGTCATCTGGTCCGTGAGCCCGGTCCAACTGATCTTCTTCAAAGCATCTTCAAGATCATCAAAATTCTCTTTCTGCTGCTGAAAATAAGGATAAATATTCTGGTCGAAGTAGAAGGCGTTCGGACCCATTGAAGCCATCACCTCCCCTTCATTGTTCAATACAACCCAGGTATCTCCCCTCTTTTCGTGCCTGATCCAGCCGGGAAACTCTGCGGGGGTGCCGTCGCGAAGCGGCCAGTCAACCCATTCGGCTTTCTCTGTAAATGAATGGGCTAAATCGACGGTATCGATTTGAAACATAACACGGGCCCATTGCTCCGGTACTACCAATTGCTGGTTCAAATCATATATCTTTGTGCTCCCATCATTGATACCGAGATGCCGCTTCAATTGATTGTAGGCCATGCCGCTGATCCCGGAAGAATGCATCCCTCCTAAGTCTATGGGAATTTTATCCGATTCTTTGTGGTTAATAATTGTCTTAACACGTTCCCTGCTCGTCATATTGACACCACTCTTATTTGTCGGTTTCATATCCCTTGGCTACCGAATTCTCCTATTTCTTTCCGCCCCGCAAGGACTTGGTGTAGACGTCCATGATGACGGCTATCAGGATGATCAAACCCTTGAGAATCTGCTGCCAGTACGGTGAGACGTTGGTCAGGTTGAGGATGTTCTTGAGGATACCAACGATCAGACCACCAGCGAGGGTACCGGGAATGGAACCAATACCACCGGCAAGACTGGTACCGCCGATAACAGCCATGGTGATGGCGTCAAGCTCGTACATAAGACCCGCAGCGGGCTGTCCTGAGTTGATACGGGACATGAGGATTACACCGGCCAGACCAACAAACGCACCATTGAGGGTAAAGACCATTATCTTCACCTTCTTGGCATTGATACCGGAAGCGATCGCCGCCTCCTCGTTCCCTCCAATCGCGAAGATGTAGCGACCGAAGCGGGTCCGCCTGGTGAGGACGATCGACAGCAGAAAAACGCCCATCATAATGAGAACCGGAATGGGGATGCCGAGGAAAAAACCCTTTCCGAAGGTGGTAAAGGCATCGATATCGATGATCGGGTAGCCCCCGGTGTACAGGAGTGCCAGACCACGAGCTGCCGTCATCATCGCCAGGGTCACGATAAACGGAGGCAGATTGAAGGCGGTAATCACGGAACCGCTGAACAGGCCGGTAGCAGCACCCACGAGGATACCGACAATGAGCCCGACCCACGGGGAGCCGGTAGCCACGAAGGCACTCGTGCCCACAACGCCGGAAAAGGCGACCACCGAACCCGATGAAAGGTCGATCATGCCCGAGATGATGATCATCGTGACGCCGTAAGCGATGATTACTGTGATTGACATCTGACGAAGAATGTTCAGGATGTTGTTTCTTGTCAGAAACACCGGCGACAGGATCGATGAAATAATGATCATGAATACCAGGATGAAGATGTAACCGTAATTGGCGAATGCCTGTTTCAGACTAAACCTGCTTTTGATTGTTTTGTGGCTCATTTTTTTCCTCCCGTAGCGAGTCGCATTAGGCTCTCCTGAGTCGCCTCTTTTCGACTCAGAACTCCTTTCAGTTTTCCTTCGTGCATTACAGCTATGCGGTCGCTCATGCCGAGAATCTCGGGGAGTTCGGATGAGATCATGATGACCGCCATTCCGTTGCCTGCGAGTTCACTCAACAGCCGGTGTATTTCCGATTTGGCACCAACGTCAATACCGCGGGTCGGTTCGTCCACAATCAGAACCTTTACAGGCCGCATCAACCACTTGCCGATTACCACCTTCTGCTGGTTGCCTCCGCTCAGATTCTTTACGGCCACATCGAGGCTGTGAGTCTTAATCCTGAACTGTTTTTTTGCCGCATCGGCCTCTTCACGCTCGTACTTCAGGTTCAAAAGACCCAAGCGAACGAACATTTTCAGGCTGGCAAGAGAGAGGTTTTCAAGAACCGGCCGTTCAAGGATGAGTCCGAACTGCTTACGGTCTTCCGGCAGGTAGACGATTCCGTGCTCGATGGCGTGGTAGGGTCTGGAGATTCCCATCGGGAGGCCTTCGAGAAACATCTCTCCGGAATCGAGGGGGTCGAGTCCGAAAATAGCCCGTGCCACTTCCGTTCTCCCGGCACCTATCAGCCCCGAAATACCGAGAATTTCACCGTGATGAACTTTGAAACTTACGTCTTCAAAGACACCCTCGCGGGTAAGGCCCTTTACTTCAAAGGCAACATCACCTATTTTCACCTCCGCCTTGGGAAAGATTTCCGTAAGCTCCCGTCCCACCATAAGGGTAATGATCTGGTTTTCCGTTAAATCCCTTGTAGCTCTGGTATCTACCCACTGACCGTCCCGCATGACAGTGACCTCATCGGAGATCTCAATTATCTCATTCAGCTTATGCGAGATATAGACGAAGGTAATCCCGGTCTCCCTCAGGGCATTAATGAGGGAGAAGAGTTTCTCTACCTCTGACTCCGTAATAGCCGAGGTAGGCTCATCCAGTACGATCATCTTGGCTCCCCGGTGAATTCCTTTGGCGATCTCAACCATCTGCTGCTGGGAAACGCTCAGGTATTTTAAGTACGTCTTTGGTGAGAAATCACCAAGACCGACGTCCTTCAGATACTTCGCAGTCTCTTCATTGATCGTTCTGGCATCAACCAGAAGCCTGTTTTTCTGCCTGATCTCCCGGCCAAGAAACACGTTCTCCGCTATGGTCATTTCGGGAACAAGACTCAGTTCCTGATATACCGTCGAAATCCCAGCATCAAGGGAGTCACGGGTTCCGTGAATGCTGAGCTTTTTACCGGCAAAAATGATCTCGCCGGAATCAGGAATATGTTCACCCGCCAGAACTTTCATAAGCGTTGATTTCCCTGCTCCGTTCTCACCAATGAGGGCGTGTACCGTTCCTGGCCGTACTTTGAAGGTGACGTCGTCGACCGCCCGTACACCGGGAAAGGTCTTTGTGATGTTCCGCATCTCCAGGAGATATTCCGTATCGTTCACAATTCACTCCTTTTGCTTGCTTCACTCTGCATTTGACCTCTGCCTCCGGCACCATCATCTGTAGATCGTTTTATTATTACAGATAACGTCGCCTAAAAAAAGGAAATTAAAGGGCACACGCAGTGGCAGCTGCATGTGCCCTGAAAAATCGTATCGGAATGCGTTCCGATTTAGTTCTTAGTCGTCAGGGTTGCTGGCGTCGATCGGGTAGAACGGAATGATGTAGCGCTTTCCGCCACCTTCACCGCCCGCCATCATCTTGGAGATACGTGCACCTTCGGTAGCCTGGCCTATTGCATCCTGGACAACGGACATGGTCAGTTCGCCAGCTTTGATGGAATTACGGGCACCTGGAGTACCATCGATACCTGCGGTAAGCACGCCTTCGAGGCGATCCGCACCCTTCAGAGCCTCAATTGCACCGAGAATCATCTGGTCGTTCGCCGCGACGACCGCGTCGATCTGAGGGAATGCCTGGATGAAGTCTTCCATGACGCTCATGCCGAGGTCACGGCGGTAGTCGGCAGTCTGGCTCGCAAGAAGCTCAAGGTCGGGGCGCTTGTCGATCAGGTTCTCCATGACCGCAGCCTTCCGGGCGATGGAGTGCTCCATGCCGGGGGTGCCCTCGAGGTACACGACCTTTCCACCCTCGGGGATACGATCGATCATGTATTCAGCCTGTTGAAGACCGGCTTCGTAGTTCACGGAACCAACGTAGGAGTACATAGGGTCGGTGAAGTTGAGCTCAGAGTTGACACCAACAACCGGGATACCAGCCGCGATTGCATCCTGACACGAGGGTACAAGCGCTTCGCTGTCGAGCGGGCTGATCGCAATAACGTCGACCTGTTGGGAGACGAACGTCTCAATCGCAGCAACCTGCAAAGCAGTGTCAAGGTTGGGATCAATCACATTGACCTTCATACCAAGTTCTTCAGCGGCAGCAACAAACTCATTCTTGAGAGTGTTCTGGAACACGTCAGCCGCGCCGTGAAAGGTGTAACCAACGGTGATGACATCGTCCCCTTCCTGCGCACCACCAGCAAACAACGAGCCGGTGGCAATAACAACAAACAATAGTACGACTAATGCTTTCTTCATAAACTCCTCCTCTAGGTTTTAAGAAAGTCTGTACACTATGCTCTTCGGTATATTTATTTGATTTTACGAAGTGCGCATATGAACCGTGTACGGTAATTAGTGTAGCATATTTTTATGATATGTCAAGTTAATTCGTTAATTTTATTTGTTAACTATAA
>JAJSAL010000049.1 GCA_024274705.1 Spirochaetota bacterium | reverse complement strand
GATAACCCCGTAGGTTGAAAGCCAGCCGATGGTACCTCCTTCTGCTGCTACATAGAGAAAAATTGCAACGCATAGATAGATAAAAGCCTTGTCTTTAACAAAGAGAACCCTTCCCCGGTTTCGGATGTTCTTTTTCAAGATAGAAGATTTTTTATGGAGAGTAAAATATGCCCATAAAAAGAAGGGAGCCAGGGCTAATGTCAGCGAACCGAAGAGGAGCAGTATTGTGGAAAGGGCGGGGGATGCATGGTACCTGAAATACAATGAAATCAATAATGGCCCGGAAGCGGCACCTAAACAGTAGAAACTCTGGGAAATATTCAGGATGCTTCGCTCTTTGTCCTTATGTAAATCACTCAACAGAGCCGACCCCTGACCCTCAATAATACCGCCCCCTATTCCGAACAATAAAGCAAATAGTATCCGGGAATTTATATCCGTAAAAAAACTACCCAACAGGAACGGCAGCGCCATGAGTACGGAACCAATCGATAAAATGAGAGGTTTCCCCAATTTTTCTGAGAGGAAGCCGGAATATCCGGAGGTTACCGGGAAAAGGAAATACATGAATGACAGGATCATACCCTGTTTATATGAATTGTCCGATAATTCGGTTAAAACCGAAGGAAAAATCTGTGCATCCAGAGCAAAAACCAGTATAGCGGTAATGCATAGGGTACTTATCATGGGTGTCTATCGCTCCTTGTCGTTTAAGCCTATCTTATGTTCCGAAGTTTTTCGTGCTGTCTCTGACGACCAGCACGGGTGGAATAACCTTCCGCAGTGATGAATCAGTTTTTTTTTCGATACGATCTATCAGAAAGTTTGTAGCAATTTCCGAAATTTCGGTGTACTTGATATTCATCGAACTCAGTGATATTTGTCTCAAATGAGAAACCTCGTTATTATCAACTCCGATTATAGCATAATCTTTTCCGGGTTTACGGTTGTCCGCCAGGGATTCATTGATTACACCCATTGCGCAGAGATCGTTCATACAGAAAATCCCATCGTAGAGCTCTCCTCTTTCTTTCATCTCCTGGTAACCGGTTTCTCCCGAAGATATTGATAGACCGGCATCAATAATATCCACTTTTTTAAATGAAAATCCTGTTTCACGGAAATAGTTTTTAAAACCATCCTCCATTGACAGAATGGAACTGAAGCTCCCAATATCTTTTTGGGCGTTGAGAATCGCTATTGTTCTGCACCCCTGTTCATGTAGATGCTGTGCAACCAGGTATCCTGTCAGCTGTCCATCGTTGAGTACGTAGGAACCGTTATAAAAATCAGGTATTGTATCCACCGCGATGTGAGGGAGACCCGAAGATTTTACAAGTTCATATGTTTCCTCTGTTCTTTCGGTGAAACAGAGGATAATACCTTCAATGCGGCTTTGTATCATTTTACGAACAATGTTAACGGCTCGTTCTGATGACCATTGGTTTTCAGCAATAATCACTTCATATCCCTTTTCAGAGGCGATTTGTTCCGATTTCCGTATCATTAAGGCATAAAAGGGATTTGTGATGTCATTGATGATGAAACCGATAGTTCTGCTTTTCCCGGACCGTAAATCTCTTGCCGCTGTGTTTGGAAAATAATGCAGTTCCTTTGCGATTTTCAGGACCCTGGTCCGTGTTTTTTCTCCAATCCGGGAGGTTGGCTGAAAACAAAGAGAGACCGTTGTTTCGGACACCCCTGCGACTCGGGCGATATCTTTTATCGTTGTCTTTCTGTTTTCTTCTGGTTTCATATACAATTTTCCTTGACAGTTACCTGCATGCCGGATCATATTGCTTAAGTTTGACGTTGAACTATATTTCTGTTTTTTACTATAAATTGTTAAGAAAAGAAAAGCAAGAAGCATTAAGCCGGCTTTTTTTATATCATCTTAGCCTTACGTTTAACTTTATATAGGGAGAATATAGGGGGATTCCTAAAGGCGAGTTCTTCGAAAAAAGATAAACTACAACCGTACCTGGAGGAACAGGATTTAAGTGGTTTTGTTATGCAAGTCAGCTTTGAGGATATGCTTTTTGGTCCTCGCTACCCGAGGATCATCAATATCCTCAAAATGTTCGAATAAATTCATATATCCCTCCCGGAATATTTCTGAGAAAACTATTACAGAATTACTATAAAATGTTCAGTTGGAGATATGATTCGAAAATTAGATGCGAGTGCCCTGAATTTTAAATTGACAATTATAGTGTGGTTATGATATCCTGTGTATACCGGTATTATTCCGGTATACAAAAAACACCAGAATGGGGGAAGTATGAAAACATTTCAGAAGTGTAGTGTAGTGTTGATGTTTCTGTTCTTATGCGGCGGGTTGATGTTATTTGCCGGAGGAAAGCAGGAAACATCAGGAGCTGCAATGGAGGACAGTCTTCATGGTGAGATAACGCTATGGTACTTCGAGTATGAACTCAATTCAAAAGCGGACATGGAGTACATCGTGGCAGAATATGAAAAGCAAAATCCCGGTGTAACGATAAACCTGGAAAGTCCTCCAACTGATCAATTCCACGATCGGTTGGTGACGGCAGTTGGAGCAGGGGACGGTCCTGATCTGAGCATGGTTGCAACTGCATGGATGACCGAACTTGCAGACGCCGGGGTTATTCTTGATTGGGAATCTGTCATCTCGAAGAGCGTAATCGACACATTTATCCAGAATATACTTATCACCGGTCAGTTCATGAACAAACAGTATGGTCTTCCCTATCTTGCTACTTCTAGGGGCATGTTCATCAATACGTCCATTTATGAAAAAGCGGGTGTTGTGCCTGCGCAAACCTGGGACGACTATGTAAAAGTGGCCCAGGCAACAACAAATGCTCCTGATACCTATGGCTTGGCTTTACAGGGAGCGGGGGTGGAAAATTTTGCGGCATGGTTCCTCTACTTTCTGTGGTCCTACGGTGGACAGGTCTTTGATGATGCGGGTGAGCTTGTGATTAACAGTGCTGCCGGTGTTAATGCACTTACGTACATGGGTAACCTCGTAAATAAATGGAAAGTAACACAACCGGATGTTACGGCTACCGATCTGCCCGACCAGTTGAATTTGTTTAAATCCGGAAAGGCTGCGACCACTATTACCGGCCCATGGCTGATTGGGATTATGGCTAACGATGCCCCGGACATCGAATACTCCGTTGTACCGATTCCGAGGGGTACTGCGAGTGCAACTCTTGGAGTCACCGATTCTCTTGTACTATTTAAAGATTCGGACAACATTGATCTTGCTGTTGATTTTACCCGGTTTTTCTTTACGCCTCCCATACACACCAAATGGGTGAGTGGTCGGGGAATGATACCGGTTATACAGGTGTCTGCTAAAGACCCTGTTTTTACCGGAAATGAAAAATTAAAAGTATTTCTCGATATGCTTCCAGACGCAAAATTCGCTCCAATGGATCCGCGCTGGACGAGGATAATGGAAGAAGGCGGAAAAGCGCTACAGGCTGTGTATCTTGGGGAATCCGGTCCACAGGAAGCTTTAGATAAAGCTGTGGCAAATGTAAATCGAATGACCAAATAGTCAACAGAAATAATCTGAAACATAATATATGCGCACCCGGTATTGACTGGGTGCGCATATACCGCATGGTACGATCTGAGGAGACTATGAAACAAATAACTAAATATCGCTTTATAAAGGGAATCAGGCCGTATCTCTTTCTTTTACCATCGGCTGTCTTAATATTTGGTCTCATTTATTATCCGGTTTTAAGCGCCATAAAAATATCCTTTTATGATATCAATATATTAAGCCGGCAGATGAAATTTATCGGTTTTGAAAACTATAAGTCGGTGTTTACCGAACCGTTATTCGGAGAAATATTCCGGCGGACAGTCACATGGACCGTCACCGTGCTATCCTGTACCACAATTATTTCCATGCTGGTTGCCCTGCTCCTGGATGTTCCTTTTCGTTTCAAGAGGGTTGTCCGCGGGGTCTTTATCATCCCCTGGGCAACTTCCCTGGCTATCAGTGCAATGCTTTATCGATGGGCCTTAAATTCGGAGCTGGGTCTTGTAAATCATACCCTTAAAAACATCCTCCATATTACCAGCGAGAATATTGGATGGCTTGCGACCGGCAGCAGGGCGTTTCCATCGCTTATCTATGTGGGCATCTGGGTATCGGTACCATTCACGACCCTGGTGATTTTGGCCGGATTACAAACCGTCCCGCTGGAGCTGTACGAATCGAGTAAGCTGGATGGAGCAAATAGGTTGCAGAGATATATCCATATCACCCTCCCCTCGATAAAAAATGTACTCTTCATCACGATTATTATAAACTTTATTGCTATTTTTAATTCTTTTCCGATCATCTGGGTCATGACGGAGGGTGGTCCGTTGAATTCGACTGACATTCTTGTAACATTCCTATACAAAGAAGCATTTAAGTTTCTCGATTTCGGACGGGCATCGGCAGTTGCCGTACTTATCTTTATATTTCTTATAATCATTAGCGTGTTCTATACTGCGGTGTTGTTAAAGGATGAGAATTGATGTTGTCAGATCTGAAAGGATATCATAAAATTCTTCTTGTTATCGGGACCATTCTATTAATGATCTATACCCTTTTTCCGTTTTTCATAGCCTTGAGCACTGCATTCAAGACGAAAGTTGAAATCTATAGTGGAGATGTTCGCTGGATTCCCCAGCACTTTACCCTGTCGAATTTTATTGGAATGTGGGAAAATGTCAGTTTTGCCCGTTATATGATAAATAGTATTATTGTGTGTGTGGGGACGAGCCTTTTGGCTACTACCGCTGCGGCCATGGCAGCATATTCGTTGGCTACAATGAAGTTCAGGCTGAAGAAAATATACATGAATCTCATTATCCTTACCCAAATGTTCTCTCCCATCGTGTTGATAATTCCTCTATATCGTATGTTGATCAACATCAACTTGAGTAACAACCTTTTTGGACTCATCATTCTCGATACGGCGGTTGTACTACCCTTCACTATTTGGCTGGCGTATGGTTTTTTTAAGACATTCCCGCTCGAAATGCTGGAGGCTGCAGAAATTGATGGTTGTGGCAAATTGGGAATACTCTTCAGGATTATTATGCCTATTATCAAGCCTGGACTCGTAACGGTTGTGATTTATACCTTTGCCTTCGCCTGGAACGAGTTTCTATTTGCCTATACAATTATTACAAAATCTGATTTAAAAGTTGTGGCAGTAGGAATTTTTGATTATGTTCGTATGTATAATGCCGATTGGCATTATATTAATGCCGCACTGCTTGTAGCGGTGGTACCGATTTTTATTCTTTTCCTTTTAATTGAAAAGAATGTGGTAAAGGGGTTGGCCTCGGGTGCGGGGAAGTAATATTGACAGCAATCAGGCCCGGAGAGTGTTGGGCATAGTATTAAGAAGGATATCGGATGAATGAACGAATAAAACAGCTGCGAAGTTTATTAAAAAAAACGTCTCACCATCAGTTTCGAAAGGAAGAACTCGACATTTCCATTCTGGACCAGGAAACGTCCTCCAAAGCGTTTGTGGTCCGTAAAGCCCTGTCTCTGAAGAAAGCATTTGAACAGATGCCTGTTTTTATTCAGGAAGGCGAGCTGATTGTAGGTGGGAGAACTATCTATAAACTTCCTGAATATGTGTTGCCCCGGGAGATAGAGGATGGGAACCCGAACTTCGAAGATGAAGGGTACGATAATGTGTTCAATATCCATTATAACCTGGGCCAGGATGAGCGGGGCTACGGCAGGCCTGACGGGGACCCGCCCCATTATTTCAGAATTGTACGGGATGGCTTCCCTGCCTACAAACAGCGGGTGCGGCAAAAATTAATCGATTCCACCATTGCGGCCGAACGTGAATATTACGAGGCTGTGCTAATTGGTTATGAGGGGTTCGAAACTCTTATTGAACGCTACGCCCGGCTCGCCGAGGAACAAGCAAAAGAGCAAGAGGGGAGCCGCTCTGCGGAATTGATGAGAATCGCTGTGGTTTGCAGGAATAGTATTTCCAGGAGGCCTCAGGGCATGTGGGAGGCGCTCCAGCTGATCTACTTCATTCATTTCTCCTGTTGGACGGAAGACGCATACCTTATTCCTATCGGTCGTCTGGATCAGATTCTCTTCGATGTGTATACAAAGGATGTTCAGGAAGCCGGGCGATTATGTGATGAGGATATAAAAGAACTTATCGAATGTTTTTATATTAAGCTCAACTACGAAATTGATAAAACCCATGGGAAATCGGGTAAATTTGAAAGCGATACCGGTCAGACAGTGGTCCTGGGAGGTCTGGATCCCATTACAGGAGAAGATGCGTCCAACGAGCTTACCCTGATGTGTCTGGACATTTGTGAGGAATTACGTCTCACGGACCCGAAAATTCACATACGGTTACACCCGAAAACAAAGGAGAGTGTCTGGGACAAAGCGGTTCACCTTGCTTCATTGGGAATGGGGTTTCCTACCTTTGATAATGATGAGGCCATTTTTAAGGCACTGCGCAATGTGGGGCCTGGTTATTACAGTGAACGGGATATTCTGGATTATGGTATTTCCGGCTGTTGGGAGGTTATCATACCCGGCCGGACCAGTTTCCGACAGTGCTGTAATTTTGACATGCTCCAGGTACTGGAGTGGACTCTCAACCGGGGACGGTTTTTCAGGAATATCCGGCGTACTTCCAGTGGGCCTTTCGCAGATCCTGCACAATGGGGTATCGATCTTGGTGACCCGAAAGGATTTATGAATTTCAGTGATCTATTGATAGCTTATAAAAAACAGCTGCGGTTTGGCGTTATGATGAATGCATACCACATAATTAGTTCCAGGGTGACCCACCAACCGTTTCTCAGTTCTTTTATTGAAGATTGTATTGAGCGCGGGAAGGATATCAATGAAGGTGGAGTTCGCTACAATGAAACGGACATGCAGGCATGCAGTATGGCCAACGCAGCTGACTCCCTCTATATCATAAAGAAGTTAGTTTATGACGAAAAACGGTTTTCCTTGCAGGAGTTTCTGCATATCATTCAGAAGGATTATCAGGGGCATGAAGAGCTTCGACAGGAGATTCTTAATAAGTATGTTCATTTTGGTAATGACAATGATGAAGTTGATTCAATTGCCAAAGAGATTGTCGAATGTTTTGCTGATGAGTATAACCGTTACACCAATTCCTTAAACGGTCCTTTCAGGGCCCGTATCAGTGGGGCCACCAGTACGGTCTATTTTTCAACGGTATTAGGGCCGTCCGCGGATGGAAGGCGTCAAGGGGATTTGCTGGCCCATAACGCATCACCTCAGGCTGGTCTCGCGAAGAATGGACCTACCGCCATTATCAATTCCCTGACAACAGTCGATACCACCAAATTCGCCGGAGGGGAGATTCTCACTCTCAAGTTCACGCCTAAAGTGGTACAGGGAACAATCGGTGAAGCAGGTCTGAAACATCTGATTAAAACTTACTTCAAACTTGGAGGATTGCAGCTGCAGACGAATGTCGTCGATTCCGCCGTTTTATTGGACGCGCAAATACATCCGGAAGCCCACAAAGACCTGATTGTCCGTGTGTGGGGTTTCAGCACCTATTTTATCAGCCTCCCGAAAAGTTATCAGGACCAGATTATCCATGAGGTGGCGCATGGTGTTGAGTGACAGAATTATTCTCGTTACGGGAAGTTCCCGGGGTATCGGAGCTGCTTTGGCCCGTGGGCTTGCCCGTCACGGTGCTACGATAATTGTTAATTATCACCGCAGTAAAGATATGGCTCTGGCAGTATTGGATGAAGTTAAGAAATATTCTCCTGAATCCAGCCTTCTCGGTTTCGATGTAGGCGACAAAGAGGCCGTGGATCGGGCGTTTGAACAGATAATTTCCGGGTATGGACGCATAGATGTTCTTTTTAACAATGCCGGTATCATGAAATCATCTCAAATTGAAGGCATCAGTGATAGTGATACCTTCGACATATTCAGGACCAACGCAATAGGTAGTTTGCATTGCCTGCAAGCCGCGATTCTTTCTATGAAGAAGATGCGTTCCGGCAAGATTATCAACATCTCTTCTATATCCCAATTTTCCCCTTTTTACCGTAGTACCCAATACGCAATGAGCAAGGGAGCCGTCAATATGTTAACTCGCTGTGCCGCCCTGGAATTGGGAGAATACAATATCACCGTTAACTCCCTGATTCCCGGCATCATCGAATCGGATATCGATCCACGGTATGACGATCCGGCTTTAATGGAGCGAATGCGAAAAATTGTGCCCCTTCAATCCATCGGAAAGCCGGAAACAATGGTCGGAAGTGCTGTATTCCTTGCTTCCGATCTAAGTAATTATATAACAGGCATCGATATTCTTGTGGATGGGGGTTTTTCTCTCTTCAAGGACAAGAACCCGCAGTGATAATTTTTTTCAATTTATCCGGACTGCATGATGATAATTGGTGAAGAATTTTTCGGAGGACAGAAAGTGGCCGGTGCCAAGGAGAAAGCGATGACATCCCGCGAACGTGTGTACGCGACATTGAAAGAGAAGAAGTTGGCCGATAAAGTCTTATGGAGTTTTAATTTTGGTGCTACCCAAGGATTCAATCCCAATTTGCTGTTACGGTACAAGCAGAAACATCAGATACGAATACCGATTTGTGAGCATTTTGATTACGATATTATCACTGTTCTCGATCCTGACAGGATCAATCCAATAGATATTGATGGAAATGCGGACGGAAAGATTGGTATAGAGGCCCTTGTCGGTGGTGTGGGACTTGTCTCTAATGGTATCGATCCTGAGCACTACTTTCAAATGAAATCCCTTCCTGACGGAGGGTATTTTGACTCGTGGGGTATCTACCATCATCCCTGGCCCCAGGACCCAACCTTTGAGGTGTATATCGGTCCGTTTCAAGGCAAAGAAGATATACGGGAGTTGGCTGACTATCCCTCCCCGAAGGTGGATCGGGAGAGTATTGAGCGGGCGAAGGAAGACATTGCGATTATTCACAGTAACGGAAAAGCATCGGTCTGCTATGCAGGTTCCGTGTATGAATGGTCGCATTACATCCGCGGGCTGGAAGGGTTAATGGTCGATATGTATACTGATCCCCAGGCTGTCCATTTGCTGCTTAATAAGGTGGGAGATCTGGTTCTTGAACTGGCCTGTGCTGTCCAGGATATAGGGGTGGATATCCTGGCTTTTTATGATGATTTTGGCCAACAGGACAGACTGCAGATAAGTCCGGAATTCTGGAGAACCTTCGTGAAACCGGTATGGAAGCGGATTTGGGCGGAAACAAACCGACGAAATAAAGAAACAACTATATTTCTCCATTCCTGCGGATGTATAGAAGAGGTCATCGGCGATCTTGAAGAGATTGGTCTCGATGTGTTGCATCCCATCCAGCCGGAAACAATGGATGTGTATAAGGTCGCGGCCCGCCATCATGGGGCCCTGGCCCTTTGGGGAACAGTGAGCGCTCAACAGACTATTCCCTTTGGCACTCCTGATGACCTTGCCGGTGAAATAAAGGAAAGGGTCGAGAAAATTGGCAAAAACGGCGCCTTCGTGGTAAGTCCGGCGAATATTATGGGACCTGAAGTCCCGCTTGCGAACCTTGACGCTTTTGCCGATGCATGCGAATCATACTGCAAACTTTAAAGCTTTGACTAAGTGGAGAAGGACAATGGCTAAGATTACTGACATTACAGGTACGATTCATACCGGGATGTGGCATTATGAAGAACCCTTCCCCGAGTACTCACTGGAACCCATCGCCCAGCCGGAGTGGCTGGAGTATCCCGTGTATATGGAAAACTTCAATGGAATGTGCAGTCAGACCGGGACCTATCTTGAAACTCCCGCGCACTCTGTAGGGTATGAGAAATCATACCCGCTGATATCGGTATCCCTCGACGAGCTTGTGGATGTACCGGTATGTCTGATACAGGTGGATCCCGCTAAGTTGCCGGAGATTGATGGCAGACGGGCGATTACAAAAGAGGCTTTAATGGATTCTACGGATAAACAACATACAGCAGAATGCAGCGCGATCATCGTTTCGACCGGATGGGGATCGCATTGGGGCGAGAGCACCTATCTCGACCTGTCTCCTTTTTTCAAAAACGATGCGATGCAGTGGCTTATTTCCCGGAACATCCGGATTCTCGGATCGGATACTCCGCGGTGGGAAAACCTCGAACACCCTGAAGGTTTTTTCCCTGCTTTTTATGAAGCTGACATTCTTATGCTCGCACCTGTAGTTAATGTTGAGAGTATAGATGGGCCTGTTGGGAAACTGACTGTTTTGCCTTTAAAGATAGAGAAAACTTGTTGTGTCCCATGCCGGGCGGTGGTTAAAACAGGTTAGAGAAAGGTGACAGCTCAGAATTTCCATGACAGGGTTAGCACGCCGGTACCATTTCGGTATGCTCTTTGATAAATTGAACTAATACTATTGAAGGGCGGAAAGATGGCAAACGATTCGAAAGAATTTAAATATATGGAAATTGCAGGTTTTATCAAACGGCACATACAGGACGGTTCGTACCGGATTGGTGAGGTAATTCCCAGCCAGCGGAAGATTGCGGGGACACTTGCAGTAAACAGGGCTTCTATTAAACGGGCAATTGAGCTTTTAGAGAAGGAAGGTGTTTTAGAATGTATTCCCTCTGTTGGAACTATTGTGAAATATTCTCCAACGGAAAAAACCCTCGTGGGTTATCTTGTTCGCAGTTTTAAAGACCCATTTCATCTGGAAATGATCAGGGAGATGGACAGGCTTCTCTCCGTAAGAAATGCCGGCCTTATAGTAGCGGAAGGGGAAAGTGCGGCCCGGTTGATGGAGATGGGGGCGACAAAGATTATTAAGGGTGGTCAGCTAGAGGGAACTTCAAGCGAAGATACAGTATTAACTGTCTATATAGGCAGCGAAGGAATCGCAAGTAACTCAATTGCAATCGATAGTGCGAAGGGGATGAGATTGCTTTATGAACACCTTCACGGACTTGGGCACACACGAATTGCCTTTATTTCAACCGCGATCGAGAAATTGGCGATTGATCCTGATATGCGGTTTTCGCTTCTTGTGGAAGCTGCGGAGACAATACAGGAAAAGGAGTATATCAAGCGGCATAGTTTTTTCATTCAATCCTATTCCGTACAGGAGTGCTGCGATGTGGTTGAAAGTATTAAGGCCTTGAATCCACGTCCTACCGCATTGGTGTGCTGCAGTGATTGGCTGGCCATTGAAATTATGCAGTTGGCCCTGATGCGGAACCTGAAGGTGCCTGATGATATTTCCATTACAGGGTTTGATAATATTTACATGAGTGGATTGCTTAATATCCCTCTTACTACCGTCAGCTTTCCGATTCCCGAAGCTGCGAATAAGGCGGTAGATATGTTGTTTGATAAATCCGATGACAAACCGCATCACGTCATCTGTGAACCCGAACTTATTAAGCGGAAATCCACGGGACGTGTTTGTTCGGAAAGGTGATACATCAAAACCGACAGGTATGTTTCCTGAAGGAATTTTGAATAGTAAAGAGATGAAAGGAGATTGAAAGATGGGTAACTGGGACAGTTTTTCCTATGGAGTTAGTAAATGGGCCCCTTTTCGGGACAGGGAAGTTGGGGAATGGATCCGAATGATCAGGAGAGAAGATATTACAAAACATGAAAACCCTGATTTCAATATTGAAGTTGTGCCTGACGACGATTTCGCATTTCGAAGGGTCAATGATATTTTTGCAAGAATTAAGCAATCAGATGATGAAAACAAACAGCTGGTGCTGATTCTTCCTCAACCGCATCCGCAGTATATAAAAGTTGCCTATCTGATTAATAAATTCCGGGTGAACTGCAGGAATTTATACACTTTCAATATGGATGAGTGGGCTGATGAGAATGGAAATACTGCTCCGGAAACATGGCCGAACGGTTTCATGTATGCCATGAAGAATAATTTTTTTAAAAATGTCGATCCTGATCTTCGTCCACCGGAAGATCATATTCAGGGTCCCACATCGCAAAATGTTGAGCATTACGGTAAAATGATGGAAGATCTCGGTGGTGTCGATGTGTGTTACGGAGGGATCGGCTGGAGCGGTCATGTTGCCTTTGTAGAACCAGGCAGCCCCGAGTTTGAAGGGAGTCTGGAAGAATGGAAAGAGATGGGAACTAGGATTGTAACCTTGAGTCCGTTTACCATTGCACAGAGCTGTATGGATGCGGATTACGGTATGAGTGGTGACTGGACATGGATACCACCGAAAGCCGTAACAATCGGTCCAAAAGAGATTTTAGGTGCGCGGCTGCGCAGTTCATGGAACAGTTTTACCATGGCAGGAACGGATATATCCTGGCAGCGATTTACCGTTCGGTTTGCGGCTCATGGACCTATCACAAACAAAGTCCCATCTACTATTCTCCAGATCGGACCCACAAATATGTATATTTCAGAAACAGTGGCTGCGAATATCAAATCCGATCCCGAACGAAGTTGCTATGCATAGAAGAAGCCCGCGGCAAAGGACCAGGAATACCCGGGAATTATATTTTGGTAGAGGAAAGGGTCGTGAAAGTCTTTTCAGGGACTTTCTAAAAACCTGCACTCTAAAGAAGATATGATTTTTTATGAAATGGTGCAGTGCTTCTTGTGCAGTTGTTGTTGATTTAGGAATCCTATGCCGGACTTTATGAATCCTGCTGCCCTCGTCTTCGATATAAAAAGATTTGCTATCTATGATGGCGCTGGAATCAGAACAACGATATTTTTCAAAGGATGTACCATGTCCTGTGCCTGGTGCCAGAACCCGGAGGGCAGACTGACCATGTATGAATTGTTCTACAACCCGGGTAAATGCATCAAATGTAATCGGTGTGTTACTGAGTGTCCTGTCAAAAAAATCAGAAAACAGAAAAACAGCCGGTTCGCTGACATTGATTGTGCGGTTGGATGTGATCTCTGTCACAAGACCTGCCCAACAGAAGCAATCTATCGAAAGGGCAACGAGTATGACACACGTACCCTCCGGGAACTGGTTCTCAAAGATCGAGCATTTTACGATTCTTCCGGAGGGGGAATTACACTGTCCGGCGGAGAACCGCTGATGCAGACAGAATTTCTTGAGCACTTTCTTCCGGAAGTAAAACGGCATGGTATTTCGGTATATGTTGAAACCTGTGGAGCGGTCCCCTGGAGCAATTTCATCAGGATTTTGAAGTGGGTGGACCATTTCTTTTTTGATATTAAGCTGATTGATTCCAGGATGCACCGGAAGTATACGGGTATACCAAACTGTATCATCCTGGAAAATGCCGTTAAGTTGGCCGGGACCGGAAAATCAATTGTATTTCGTATTCCGTTGATACCCGCCGTAACGGATACCAATCTGAATTTGCGGAGTGTTGCGGATTTTATTCGTGAGAACAACTTGGATCGTTTCCCGGTCGAACTGCTTCCTTATAACCATCTTGCGGAATCGAAATATGACAAAACCGGTATCAACACCGTTGAAGTTGAAAAGTATTATCAAATGGGATTACCGCAACAATCACGGGAAGTACTTATGGAAAAAAGGAAAATTTTTTCAGACGCAGGATTACATGTTGGAATTCTCTCATTAGAGTAAGGTTGAGGGTAAGGGTAAGTTTTTTTTCAATATATTCCGCCAACTAAAATTATCCTTGACATCCACCCATGGTGCGGATACTATTAAAAATAGGTTTAACGTTAAACTTGCTTGCCTTAATCCGGTTTAGCAAATTATGTTGAGGTAAGGAGATTTCGTGGAAATTACTAAAGGTGAGTTTGTTAAAAGAAAGGATAAACTGCAGGCTTACCTGGAGGAACAGGATTTAGGTGGTCTTGCTGTTTACGGAGACGAGTATCGGAAGGAAAATCTGCGGTATGTCAGCAATTTCTGGCCCATTTTTGAAAGGGGAATGTGTTTTATTCCCCGGTCGGGAGAGCCGATTCTCGTGGGCTCTCCAGAAGGTGAAGTGTACGCCAGGGAAATGAGTGTATGGGAGGATATCAGGAACATCAGGGAATTTCTTTGCGTTACAGTACCGGATGAAATCAACTACCCCCTGGCCGTCTTTTCGAGTTTCAAGGAGATCCTCCATGAAGTATTAAAAGGGAACAGGAGGCTCGGACTTTCGGGATACTGGGACATTCCAGCCCCGATATTGGAAAGACTGAAATCTTCCATACCGGGGCTTGAGATTGTCGAAGTCGATGAAGTACTCCAGGAAATGATACTGATAAAGAGTAAATGGGAGATTGAATACCTGAAAGAATGCGGCCGTATAGCATGTATCGGGTATGAAGAGATCATGAAGCATGCAGTCCCCGGGAATACTGAAAGGATGGCTGCGGCAGCCGGGGAAGGGGCTGCAAGGGCGGCAGGGGCGGAAGCCATCAATTTTCATGTATTCGGAAGCGGGGCGAGGACGAACACGATAATCGGGCGGCCAACAGAAAGGGTAATCCGGGATGGAGACATGATTATGTCTGCACTGGCAGTTCAATACGAGGGATACGTTGTTACTGTCGAATTTCCGTTTGTGGCAGGACATGCCCGGGATGATCAAAAAAAGATGTTTCAGGTCCTGTTTGAGGCGGCGAACGTTCAACAGGAATACTTGAAAGCCGGCGTTATAACCGGCGAAATGGTTAAAGCTGTAAAGGATGTATATAGAAAACACGATATGCAAAAATATGATGTTTATCCGCCTCTACATGGCATAGGCTTGGCCGAGGCAGAATCCCCTTATCCTGATGAGAACTCCACCTATCCTTTTGAAGCAGGCATGTGTGTGAATTCCGACATCAGCCTCTTTGGGCATCCATGTGGATCAAACAGGATCGAAGAAGGTTTTATGATCAATGAGAATGGGTGTGAGTCATTCACTCCGTTTATACGAAGACAAATCCAGGAGAAATTATTTTGATTAAAGGGATGCATAGCAGCAGCAGGCGGGAAAAAACAGTGAGCATTCCCTGGCATCCCATGAGGCTTTGATGTTACTGACCATTAATAAACGGGGGGCCCATATTAGTTTGAATTTTTATTTTGAAGACCGGGCTCCAATAAAAAAGACCAAGGCTAATGTGAGACGGAAAAGGATAAAAACCCCGCGTTTGGATAAACCAGGGGATATCGGGGGCATGAAATACCTGTTCTAACGCAGTAGTCACTCCGGGTCCGGTCAGATGTGCCGATTATTGCACAGTCCTGCCGTCTTGATGCTGCGCAGGTTAACCTGGCCCATTACGAAACGATGGGCTTTTGGGAATAGTAAATAGTTATGTAATAACTATAAATAAAATTTTGGAGGAAATGATGAAAACAAAAATGCTCGGTGTGGCGCTATGCTTTCTGCTTTCTGTATCTTTTCTATTTGCAGGGGGCGGGCAGGAAGGATCGGTTCCCCAGGGAACCGATGACCCGTTGGAATTTTATGGGTGGGATTTTATGCCTGACAAGATTAAGGAGTACTGCAACGATTTTGAGATTGAGAATAATGAACAGGTCAATGTGCACATCATTCCCAATGTCGGCTATTTGCCTGGAATTCAGACAAAGATTATGGGTGGAGTTCGGATGGATGTGTTTTACAACTTTCGATGGAACCAGTTGCGCTTCTACAATGTCGGTTGGGCGGCGGACCTTTCCGATTTTCCAGGTGCCGATGATATTCTCGACGATATAGTGGAAAGCGCGCGTCCTGCTTATAAATCGGAGGATGGAAAGCTCATTTCCCTTCCCTATTTCTCCGCACCCTTTGTAAATATGTATAATCCCGTACTCCTGAAAAATGCCGGATTCGATACTTTTCCGGAATCGAAAGAGGAAATGTATGAAATGTGCAAAGTACTTAAAGCCGACGGCATAAGTGCCCCCTATGTTGCATACTGGAACAAGGATTTTATAGACAGGTATTTTTTCATCTACCTTATTTCTGAGGGTATAGAAGTCTTTGATTCAAACTTCAATCCGGTTTTCCAGAATGACCCAGAAACAAAGAAAGTCTTTGAATGGTGGGCCCGAATGTACCAGGAAAAACTGACAACCCCTACGATTCTGACTGACAACCCAAGTGAATCGGTAATATCCATGCAGGAAGGGCATTCAGCATTCTTCAACCTTCATCATTACTTCCTGAAAGGCATTCAGGAATCAGGTTCCACGGAAGGTGAAAATGTAATTCTGGGACCACAGATCCCTGGTAAAACAGGTACAACTCTCCATATTGGAGAAGTTTTACAGATGAGTGGAAATACTCCTGATCCTGCCAGGGCTTGGGAGCTTCTTAAATTCTACAGTTGGAAAAATAAAGCAGGAGAGTATCATGTTCCGAGGACCTGGGCCCTGGAAGCGGGGCTACTTGTTCCCTACAAAGGTTTTTTCGCCAACCGGGAAATAGTTGATAGCTTTAAGTCCTGGATCGATTGGGATCGTTTGATTGATATTGTTGAAAATAAGTCGAAAATCGAAACTGTACGCATGCAGGTATGGTATCCGGACTGGCGGACCGAATCTTCCGGGGTGTTGCATCAGATGATTATTGGTGATATTCCCGTCGAGGAGGCAATAAAAGAAGTAGCTGCTATTGCTGAACGAGTTAAAAAAGAAGCAGAATAAACTGATTTTAGCTTGCGGGATGGAATACTGTTTTCCCGCAAGCACACTTTCTTAACAAAGGTATCACATGGGAACCACCAAGTACAGTATTTTAAAATCGGATTACAGGATATCAATATACTTTATATTACCCGCAATGATTTCCATCGGTGTATTTTTATTATATCCATTTTTATACACATTTATTCTGAGTATAAGTAAATACAATCTGGCTACAGGCAAACTCGCTTTTACCGGATTTAGTAATTATATTTCCATATTCAAATCAAGAATGTTTACCAATTCTATTGTAATCACTATTATTTTTGCCCTCTATGTTCTGATGTTTTCCACTGTTCTGGGTGTACTATTCGCTCTTTTTCTCAATCAGGATTTTATCGGAAGAGGCTTTGCCCGGGCTCTATTAATTATTCCCTGGGCAATTCCATGGATAGTAATAGGGATTATGTGGCGCTGGATGCTCAATGCGCAGTTCGGTTCATTGAACGGTCTTCTGTATCAGTTGGGTATTATAAAGGAATACTATCCTTTTCTGGCGGATTTAAAGTCGGTTCTTTTTGTTTCCGCCTTACCTGCTGTATGGCGGCAGGCTTCTTTTTCCGCGATACTGCTTCTCGCTTCAATACAAACAATTCCAAAAGCCCTGTACGAATCGGCAAAAATTGACGGAGCCGGTCTGATACGGCAGTTTCTCTCCATCACGTTGCCCTGGATGATGTCGACACTCATCGTTGTTTTGATGTTCAACATTCTCTATGGGTTCATGCAATTCGACACGGTATTCATGCTTACAAAGGGTGGGCCTGGAAATGCAACGGAACTCATTGCCATTACTATGTACAGAAGAGCTTTTGAATCTCTCAAATTGGGGGAAGGGGCGGCCATTGGATATATTCTCTCCTTGTTGTGTCTGTTTTTTGGTCTCCTTTTTACAAGAATTTTAAGAAAAGTGGAAACTATTTAGGATCGGGTAGTAGAATGAATACTAAGAAAAAAATTTTAGGCAAAGTCCTGCTCTATCTTGCGTTCGCGCTTTTTGTTTTCTGGATAATCTTCCCTTTTCTCTGGGTCGTTATCTCCAGTTTCATGAAAATCGATGAATTAGGTGCTGTGCCTCCGCATTGGATCCCCGAACGTCCTACCTTAAGTAATTATAAGAGCGTACTCATGGGTATCTATCAAGGTGAGGGCGTGCATGGGACATATGGTGCGGGACAGAAAGCTACAACTATACTCCCGGCATTGAGAAACAGTGCTTTTATTTCTGTAGTGGTGTCACTTCTTAATATCATTATTGGCGGTTTGGCGGCATACTCTATTTCAAGATTTAAAACCCGGATGAACCGAAGCATATTCTATTCCATAATCGCATCGAAAGTGCTGCCGCCTATAGGCATGGTGATCCCTTTTTTCATTATATTCCGGTTTCTCAAGGTTATTAATACTCCCTTCGCTTTAATCCTTTCATACAATCTTTTCGTGCTGCCTCTGACTATATGGCTGCTGAAAGGGTATTTTGACAATGTACCGGTGGATCTTGAGGAAATGGCGCTCATTGAAGGGCTCACACGATTTAAGGCGCTTTTGCTGATAGTCGTCCCGGTGGCTATACCCGGCTTTGTGGCTGTATTTATCATGTCGATGATGGAATGCTGGAGCGAATTCTTTTTTGCCCTTGTGCTTACGGATCAAATGACCCTGCCACCTGTATTAATCGGGTTTGAAAAGATGGAACAGATACAGTGGAACGTCATGGCTGCTGCGACAGTTATAACCGTAATTCCTCCTGTGGTTGTAGCTCTCATAATGCAAAAGCATATTGTCTCGGGTCTTACTGCAGGCGCGATCAAAGGATAAATGATTACGGTGTGGATGTGATCCCCCTGCGGGAGGCTCCCGGCATCATAATGGAGGATAGCCGTGCATACGAATATGTTAACCGATAGGGATTACCACAAAAGAATACAAATAATACAGCAAAAGGTACGGGACAAGGGGCTTGACGGGGTCTTTATTTTTGCTAACGAGGCGGAGCCTGCAAATGTCCGGTATTTCACCAATTACAGGCCGGTTTTTGAGGCGGCAGGGATTATCATACCCCGGACCGGGGACGCCCTGTTATTGATCGGTCCCGAAACTGAAGCCCTTGCCCGGGAGCACTCTGTTATAAAGGATTATAAGAAGCTCCTTGAATTCCGTGAGTCTTCCGACCCGGATTATCCTGATATTAAGCAGGATACTTTTAACGATATCTTCAAAGAAATGAACAACGGCGAAGGTATCAAATTACTGGGCCTAATCGGCACAAATATAATGAGTGTCCAGGTATATGAGGGAATTAAAAACGCTTTACCTGAAGCCACTCTTTTCAAAGAGGATGGTCTTTTAAGAGAAATGCGGATGTTCAAATCACCTGAAGAGCTCCTAATATTACAAAAAGCTGCCGGTATTGCCGGTAAAGGGTTTGAATATGCCATGAACCGGATTAAACCTGGAATGACGGAATTTCAGGCATCTGCGGAATGCATGTACGGAGTTTACTCCCACGGGGCGGAAGGGACGGGTTTTGCTATCTGGTGTGTTTCAGGAAAAGCGACTAATCAGGCGATCGGTATTTCCACCCGGAAGGTAATTCGGAAAGGGGAAATTGTACAGATATCCATGGGCGTTATGGTAGAAGGGTATGTTTCCAGTTTCGGGAGGGTGCTTTTCTTCGGGCCCATGGATCCGGAAGTGAAGAGGCTGCTGAAAACGGGGCTTACTGCAAATGCAATGACACACGATCTGATCAGGCCGGGAGTCAATGCTTCGGACGTAGCGGTCCAGGTATACGATTACATCAGTGACCAGGGGATGGGTGATCATGTTGTATACGGTCCCGCCCATGGGATCGGTATGATGGAATGTGAGTACCCCTTTATTGAGACCACATCTCAGTTCATTATTGAGGAAGGTATGACCTTTGCCGTGGACACCTTCCTGGCAGCTCCCCGTTACGGCATGCGGTTCGAGGACACGGTAGCCGTAACCGGAAACGGTGTAAATCAATTCTGTAATTTCAGAAGGGAAATTATTAACCTTTAAACAGAAAAAGAGGATGAGAGAGAGAGGACCTTTACCTTTTCGCGCGGCGGTTGCTTCTTTTATCATTTTTCGTCATGTATCGAGAAGATGCAGCGGATTCTTATAAAGGATCGTTTCTATTGCGTGTTCACTGATCCCTGTCTCCCTCATCATGGGAATAATATTAGTCAGTATATGATCGTACCCCCAGCCTCCGTATCTGTGGATTAAGGTTTTGAGGCAGACATCACACGCAAGGAGGATGTGGTCCGTAAAACCTTCGTCCATAAATGTCTTCAACGCCTTGACCCTTTCAAGGTCTGTAACGAAAACACCACCTGCGTAGTCCTTCCTCTCCCTGCTGTTGATGTAAAACTCTTTACCGAAGTTGTCAAACTCTATGAAGGCTCCCTTTCTCATGATCTCACGGCAGTACTCCATGTTAAATTGTACATCGATATGATCTATGACGATTTTTGAAACCTCCCCACCGTTTCTTGCACATATATCAAGTGCCTCAAGTCCCCTGTCGCCCCAGGGATATGTGTGAATATGTATACCCAGGCCTGTTTCTCTCTGGACCATTCCGCATGCCAGCAACACTTTTTTTTCGTTTTCGTGAATAATCTTTCCGGTTCCGATTTCTCCGATGATACCCGCCTTGATTACCGTTCCGTTTATGCCGTCCCTGATATCACATAGCATTTCCTGAGCTATATCGTCCATCGTCCTTACTTCCATATCAGAAGGATGTGTATCCCGGGTATAGAATCCGCATCCGGCAACGAGGTTAACTCCGGTCCTTATGCTTACCCGGCGGAGGGCCTCAGGGTCCCTGCCGATCCCGATGTTGGTAACATCCACAATCGTTTGCCCTCCTGCGTCACGGAAACGCATTACTTCGGCAAGGGCGGTCTCTTCTTCGTCCAGCAGTAGATTGTCAAGCACAACAAAGGGATTTCGGGAAAGGACATCAAGATTTGAGATGTTGACTTTTTCCCGGGAAAGCTTCCTTTTGGATATGGGGTCCGGATGGATAAACTGGTTAGTGATATCGATGAAGATGTGCTCATGGGGGGAGATCAACCCTGCGTCTTCGGCTGATATGGGTCCTTTTACAGTCATGATCGACATACCGTCGCTCCTTTGTATGGTGACAACGCAATGACAGGAAGAGGTTTGACGTAAAACTTCTTCTATCACTATAACCTGAAGAGATGCTACCTGTCAAGGTAGGCTCTTGTACACCGGGTTGCCTTCCGATGTACAATGCCGGTATAGGCAGTTCACTGGAAACCTGTACATGGGACAAAAGATGGTGTCAAAGAACGATATTGTTAACCGGATCCGGGATATTACCGGTTCAGCCGGGGTTCTCTTCGAGGATGGGGATCTTGAACCGTATACCCATGATGAATTTGCAACGGATGAGTATCATGTTACACCTCTCGCCGTCATAAAACCCGTAACTGAAAGGGAAGTCGCTGGAATCATCAATCTTTGCTCTGAACTGGGGGTGCCGGTTACGGCCAGGGGGGCCGGCACAGGTCTTTCAGCAGGATGCGTCCCCTGCGAAGGGGGGATAATACTTTCTCTGGAGAAGATGAATAAAGTACTTGAAATCGATGAGGAGAACCTGAGCGTTACCGTTCAGGCAGGTGTTACGCTGTCTCAACTCTATGGTGCAATCAGGGAGGCCGGCCTGTTTTTCCCGCCTCATCCCGGGGACGAAGGGGCCATGATCGGAGGACTGGTTGCGGCGAATGCAGGGGGAGCCCGGGCGGTGAAATACGGAACGATAAAGCAGTTTATCCGGGGCCTTCATGTTGTCATGGCGGATGGAGCAATACTCAACCTAGGCGGCAATATCATGAAATCATCCAGCGGTTACCATCTCCTGGATCTCATGGTGGGCTCGGAAGGCACCCTCGGTATCATCACACAGGCAACACTTTCCCTGCAGCGGCCTCCGGGATCCATGGAAACCCTGGTAATTCCGTTTGCGACTATCGACAAGGCAGTCGAGGCGGTCAATGTACTATTTAAAGCTGGTATCATCCCTTTCGCCGTCGAGTTTATCGAACATTCCGTGATTTCCTGTGTTGAAAAACTGTTGAACAAATCGTGGCCTGCAAAGAAGGGGGCTGCGTCCCTGCTGGTAATACTCGATGGGCCCGGGGAGGAGGAGGTCCTTGCCCAGGCCGAAGGGGTGGCAGAGGAACTGGCAGCCTGTGATCCCCTGGAGATCCTTTTAGCCGAACAGAAAGAGCGGCAGGCGGATATACTGGAGCTGAGAAGCATGATATATGAGGCCTTGAGGCCTGGAACCGGTGAGCTGTTCGATATCTGTATTCCCAGATCCCGGATCTCTTCTCATATACGGTTCCTGCGTACCCTGGAGGATCGGTACGGTATTTCCCTCCCCACCTATGGTCATGCAGGAGACGGAAATATTCATACTCATTCGATGAATGTGACCTTCGAAGAAGGAGTGGTCGGGGACCCTGTACCGGGCTGGCGGGAAAAACATGAGCATCTGCGAAAAGAATTGTATGCTGATGCAATGAAGCGGGGAGGTGTTATCTCGGGAGAACACGGAATAGGCCTGGTAAAGAGGGAGTACCTGCCTGAGAACATCGGAGAGAATACCGTGGCGGTCATGCGGGCTATCAAAAAAGCCCTTGATCCAAGAGGAATCTTGAACCCGGGCAAGATTTTTTCGTAAGGTGTTTCTTACACGGGATGGTTTACCTGCACACCAGGGAAGTGTACAGTTCCTCCCCTAGGGCCCTCCTGTACAAACGGGGCTGCTGCCGCCCTGACTTTTGTCTATCTTTCATGATATGTAAATAGACATAAGGAACCATACGTAAGGAGAAATAACATGAGCCACGAAGATGAGGGACACTACGCCGAAAAGCACCCCGGTGGGACAGAAATACATCGTACAGCTGCTGAAAGCATTAAACAACGGAGTTCTTATGGTAAGCTGACATGTAAAGAAGCCCATGCGATTTCATCCACGCTTAAGATAGCACCGACGGAGGTCGGGAAAACGCTGGATCTCATGGAAGTTCGTATTACAGAGTGCCAGCTCGGGTTCTTCGGTTATGAGGGCTCGCAGCGGAGTATCGTAAAACCAGCGGAGAAGGTAACGGACCGGATGAAAGACAGAATACTGAAGGAAGTTAAGGATAACCGGGTATCCTGCCTTTCCCTCTGGAATGTTGCGGATGACATGAATATTTCGAAAATGGATGTATCCGCGGCATGCGAAACCCTGAAACTGAAAGTATGCTGCTGCCAGCTCGGTGCGTTCTAAAAGCGTTCCGTCCCCTGACCGGCATACGTTTCCCCGTTTCAAATCCCACTACTTTCCAAGCAAAAAAAAAGACCACACCGTAAAACCGATGTAGTCTTTTATAGCAGGGGGAGGACTTGCCTTCCATGTCTCGACATCGTGTCTCGACCTTCCAGGCCACCTCGTTCACTGGCGCCGAACATCCTGTTCGGCTTCCGCCTTTCGGGCGCGTTCACTCGTTTCAAGTCCTCCCTGTCTCCATGTAAAAAAAAGACCACACCGTAAAACCGATGTAGTCTTTTATAGCAGGGGGAGGACTTGCCTTCCATGTCTCGACATCGTGTCTCGACCTTCCAGGCCACCTCGTTCACTGGCGCCGAACATCCTGTTCG
>JAJSAL010000048.1 GCA_024274705.1 Spirochaetota bacterium | reverse complement strand
TTCTACAGTGCAAATTCGTAAATAGTTATCAGATAAGCACTTAGAAATACGAATTTCTCTCTTGGCACTACATTTTGTATCGAAACGCTGAAAGTCGGATTACTGGCGTACCCGTGGGGGTACCGCCACACCTGCCGCACTACCTTCTGCCGTCTCATGGGGCACCCGAAAATATAGTCAACGCGAAAGGAGGGGCTTTCCAGTGTTTCTATGGTCTTCTTACTGATCATCCCCCGATCAGCCACGATACAGAATGAATCGATGGCAAATCGCTGTCGTAACCGGATAACCACCGGCAGGAGGGTTTTCGGGTCACTGATATTTCCCGGAAGCAGCTCACAACAGACCGGCCTTCCTTCCTAATCCAACACCACTCCGACCACCATCTGCTTCAGATCAGGCCGGTGATCTTTACTGTGGCCGTATTCCCCAACCGTCTGTCCCCCTTCTCCTTCAAAATAGATGGAAGTAGTATCGAAGAACACCACTTCGAGGGAGGAAAAGAGATCACGGTTCCGTTCAAACAACCGGTGCTCAATCTGGTCCTTGGTAAACCGCTGCTGGAGCGGCCCGGGTTTCTTTGAAAAGAATCCGGCACCTAGTGATTCACCAAGCCAGGCCATGGCCCGATAGAGTTGATGCAGCTCAATATCTTCTGTTCCGGGAACAGAGAAATCCTGTTTCCATTATTCTTTTATTTGTAAAGAGTTAATTTATATAGATTTTCTTCTTGGGGCACTACATTTGTTGAATATTTTTCGGTCTAAAATTCTATCTCTCTATATTATAAGGAATTATTTTTTCCGATACCCTGCAAATTCAATTTCACTGTAGAAGATGGGTTAGAATATGAAAAATGAGAGAGCTAATAGTATTTTCCTTTATTATGATCCTAAAGCGATGTTTCCCCCTATTGCCCCTCCCAATGCAGAAGGCACGTATTAGTGGAATTTTCCGTATATTAGTAAAAAAATACTTACCTTGACAGGGTATACCTTGTCAAGGTATATTATACCATGGCGATACAATCATTCGACGATAGAGTAGCAGGAGATTTTTTTGTATCTGGAACTATAAAGAAAGGTGCTGAATGGTCTTCAATTACGAAAATTGCAAAGCGTAAACTTGACATACTGCATTATGCGGCAGAATTGGATGATTTGAGGGCACCTCCTGGGAATAGATTGGAATTACTGAAAGGGAACTTAAAAGGGTGTCATAGCATACGAATAAACGATCAATGGAGAATAGTATTTAGATGGTCAGAATCCGGTCCTTGTGAGGTTCAAATTACTGACTATCACTGAAAAAATGGAGTTTGTAATATGATCACTATTGAAAGAGAACCAACGCCACCAGGCGAAATACTACAGGAAGAGTTTTTGTCACCTTTAGGAATAAGCCAGAAGCAATTAGCTGATCATCTCGGGTGTGATGTAAAAGTAATTAATCGAATCGTAAATTGCAGAAGCTCTATTACTGCAGAAATGGCGGTAAAACTAGGATCTGCTTTTAATACATCACCACAATTTTGGCTTAACGCACAGCAGGCAGTTGATATCTATAGAGTAATGAGAAATACAAAAGAATTCCCGCATCCTATAGTACAAGCCAGCTAAAACAGATTTTCCGCAAAGGTACGGATAATTAAGGGGAATAGGCACAAAAAAGAGCACAAAACCCATCAGTGGCATTATATTGAGTTCTCTGCTAAATATGTGTGGGGTGGTAGCTATTCTATGGGCATCATATGTTTCAGGTCCAATTTATATTCTTTGTGGTCTTTTGGGAGTTATTGCTAGTGCAGTATCAAAGGAACCTGCAAAATAAAATTAACATAAGTTTCTTATAGTATCTCCAACAGTCAGGGGAGTCTATTACGGTTTCTCCGCCTTCTTTCCTGGAATTCTCGGGCCGAAGTGTCTATTAAACAGTTCCTCACACCGACGGAATCCTTCTTCCGTAAATACGACCGATTTGTTTTTATTCTTCGGATCGTGGATGTACCCTTTTTCATGCAGACGATCCAGCACATTCCAATCCATCCCTTTCTAGGCTCTGGCAATACCATCTTCTTCGAACGAAGTGAGAAAAAGCAAAGCCAGGAAGATTTCATCTGCTTTTTCTGTGTCGTAATTCAAATGTATTTTTTGTGATTATTGGTCACGAATGTAGGTTATAATATTAGGAAAATCAATATTTAAATGCAGGAGAAAAATTATGAAAAAGATGTTTTTACTTTTTGCTTTGTTTGGTTATATTGTTTTCGGGCTGTTCCAGTTGGCCTACCCACGAACAACCAATAGATTTTTGGGACTATGTAATACAGGAGTCGGATCTAATAGAGGAAGCCGGGTATTATACTCTTCGTGTGGAGGAGGAACGGTTTTCTACAGAGAGATGGTGTGAAGTATGGTTAACCAATGATTTCCTTGGCACCCCCGATGATTATCACCCGATTATATCCAACTAGGATGATGGCGTAGGTAAACAGCTATATCTTCCGCTTTTCGGTGATGGCTACGTAAAGTGGTACACCTATGGAACGGAGATGGTAGGTTTTACTGTCCGTTTCTATTACACCACTTCTTCCTAATGTTGGTTTTTTTTACAATCGGTTATAAATAAATCCACCCCCTACGGTTACTGGGTAAATGTGGGTGTAGAGAGAAAGTAAAAGCAGCAGATAAGCATAAAGCTATGAAAATTCTCGCAAATCACCTTGAGTACGATTTCAAGGTCTACAATTGCATTAATATCAAGGACCTTTGCCCAAATAATCCAGATATGGTTCGCGTACTGTAAAAATGCTTTCGGAGTTTACCGACTGTTTCCCATCAGAGCAATTCGGAATTATGAGACTCATTTTCCCTTCCATGACTGGGAATCAATGTTCGATTGTCTCCTTGATCCCGAAAAGGCAAGCAAGTTGGGGCTGGTATAGCCTGCTTTCTGCTCCCTTTTTACTACGTCCTTTTACCGCTTCGGCGGTATGCTTACATAAGCAGCGACTCTATATCTTTATCGAACTCGTTAAATCTACGCATCAGATCTACCATTTCAATTGCACCTAAAGCAGCATCCCACCCCTTGTTGCCTGCCTTTGTTCCTGCCCGTTCAAGGGCTTGTTCAATACTGTCGCAAGTCAGCACACCGAAAAGAACTGGTTTAACCGTTTCCAGGCCTACGGCCGCGATTCCTTTGGAGACTTCGGCTGAAATATAATCAAAATGGGGGGTGGCTCCTCTTATTACGGCGCCCAGGGCTATCACCCCATCTATATCCGACCTTTGGGCGAGTTTCTTTGCTGCCAGGGGTATCTCAAATGCTCCCGGCACCATACAGAGAGTAATGTTGTCTTCCGAAACACCGTGTCTTTTCAGACAATCCAAGGCGCCTTCGATGAGTTTCGCAGAAATAAGTTCATTAAATCTTCCCGCCACTATCCCGAATTTTTTCCCCTCTGCGGTATACTGTCCTTCAAGTCTATTCATTGTTTTCTTCCTCTTTCGATATCATATAAAGGCTCCATTCTTTGTTTTTATATTTCGATATATATGGTTCATTGAATTGATTCCTGTGACAATCGGAACCCGTTCTGTCACATCGATTCCGAACTGTTTCATCTGAATAAGTTTATCCGGGTTATTCGTCATGAGTCTGACTCGGTTGACTCCCATTTCCTGCAGAATTTCAGCCGCCTCTCGGTAGTTCCGTTCATCTGCCCGGTACCCCAGTGCGAGATTGGCGTCATTTGTTTCCGTCCTGTTTTCATGCTGAAGATTGTAAGCCGCCAGTTTCTGCAGAAGCCCGATGCCCCTTCCTGCCTGTCTTAGGTAGATCAGAATGCCCCGACCTTCTGACTCAATGCTTTTAAGCGCAGTTGTAAGCTGCGCTCCGCAGTCACACCTTTGTGAACCCAGAAGATCTCCGGTAAGACATTCCGAATGAATCCGTACAAGAACAGGGTCAACGCTGGAGACAGTTCCCTTTATAAGGGCAAAGGGATGCGATGCGGAGGAATCTGAAACACACTTGTACAATCTCATTCGGAAATTGCCGTATTTAGTGGGCAGTTCGGTACTGTTCAAGAACTCGATACAGGAGCGTTGTTTTATATATTCGACAATATCTCGAACGGTCAGCATTTTCAGTTTATGTTTGCAGGAAAACCGGATAAGGTCATCCCGGCGGGCCATGGTACCATCCTCATTCAGGATTTCGCAAATTACACCTGCCTTTTTCAATCCCGCCAATGCACAAAGATCGACAATCGCTTCAGTGTGTCCCTGTCTTTTCAGAACTCCGCCACGAACGGCTGCAAGCGGAAACATGTGGCCCGGGCTGCTCAAGTCTGATGATTTTGCATCCAGGTCGCTGAGAATGCTTATAGTCTTTGCTCTATCATAGGCGGAGATTCCTGTTGTAGTACCTTCTACCGCATCAACGGTTGTCAAGAAATTGCAGTGGTGAACACCCTTGCCGTAATGATTCATTTTTTCTAGGTTAAGTGCTTTCGCCCTCTCCTCCGTAATTGCACAGCATACCAGACCACCGGCCTCCTTGATCATAAAGTTTATAACCTCCGGCACAGCCATTTCAGCGGCAATTACCAGGTCACCTTCGTTTTCTCTTTCTTCATTATCGGTGATAATCAACATTTCACCTGACTTGAGGATCTGAAGTGCCTGTTCTACTGCTACGGAATATTCATACTTCATATTTTATACCCCCATTCTTTCAGCTTTGTTTGACTCAATTTTCCTTTCCGCGTCTCGATCAATTTCTCGATGTAACGTCCAAGAATATCTGTTTCAACATTGACCATATCGCCTGCTTTGCGGTATCCCAGTGTACAATTTTCTACTGTGTGCGGTATCAAGTTGATACCGATGCGGTGGCCTTGTATACTGGCGACAGTCAGGCTGACTCCATCAATGGCAACTGATCCTTCAGCTACAAGATATCGACAGAGTTCTTCCGGAACATTTATTTCAAGGAGAAAATGGTCGCCTCGTTCTTTTCTTGCTGCAATGCGGCCGATTCCGCTGACATGTCCCTGAACAAGATGACCGTCAAGTTTTCCAGCTACCGGCAGTGCCCTTTCGAGGTTAATCTTTCTACCGGACGAGAAAAACTTAAGCGTCGTTTTCTTAAGGGTTTCACCAACGGTTTCGATTACAAAATTGCTTTCTGCCAGCTCGACTACTGTCTGGCATACACCGTCCACTGCAATCGAAGCACCGACAATCAGTGATCCTGCTATATTCTGCGCCTTGATTGTAATACGTCGGCCGTCTTGAAAATGGCGAACCTCCCGGATAAAGCCTATCTCTTCAATGATTCCTGTAAACATCAGCCACCCGCCACCAGGATCGATGTGGTATCCATGGTTCCTTTTACTGCTCTATACCCGTTTTTTTTCTCAAGGATTCCTGTGGTTACTTCAATTCCCGTTTCCCGGAAGGCAGCTATTCCCTTTCCGTTTACAGGGGGGTTCGGGTCAACACAGGCTGCTACCACAAATTTTATTCCTTCCCTTATGATTCTTTCAGTGCAGGGAGGGGTTTTCTTCTGTGGGGTATTGTGACAGCAGCGTTCAATGGCCTCCACCTCTGCCTGGGGCAATCCGTAGCCGCGATGATAGCCTTTTCCGATTATCTGTCTTTTTTTTGCAATTACAGCCCTGACAAGCGGATTCGGTGAGGTTTTCTCCAATCCTCTGCGGGCAAGGGACAGAGTCCTTCGCATGTAAATTTTATCTTTTTTCATATTAGCTCCTGGGTAAGTTCTCATCGGGGAGCTATAAAGAGAATTACGGAAAGAAAAACCCCTTAAGCAGACCAGTGGCTTACTCAAGGGGTTGACGGAATTTCATCAATAAATGAGATTACCATCTTCTCCCGTCCGGACTATACCGTCGGCACCGGAATTTCACCGGTTCAATCTGCTTCTGTAAAGCAGAGTCGCGGGCTTTCACCGCCGATAGGGAATTATCTGAAAACCAGACTCACCCAACCCCGAAGATGTTCATATCCTATCTATATCAAAGTATCATGTCAACACGCACTTTCATCTCACAGCAATTCTCAGTTTGACTCTATGAATAGAAACACCGGTGATTTATAAAACTCTAATATCTCCAGTCTAGACATCTTTCTAGTTTGCTAGTATATTCTTTCGCATGGGAGGGGAAACCACTAGGTTCTCCACATTAATT
>JAJSAL010000047.1 GCA_024274705.1 Spirochaetota bacterium | reverse complement strand
TTTATCATCGGTTTTACCCTGCAGAAAAAAGAGGATCGCCTTGTCTTCACTATTTCCGATAACGGCCTTCCCCTGCCGGAGAATTTTTCCATGACCAAAACAGACTCTTTCGGCCTCAACATGATCTCTTACCTGGTACAGGACCTGGACGGTGAAATATACTGGTCCCAGGAAGAGGAATGGAAACACTTCTCCCTCTCAATTCCCGTGTGATCGACCCTTCACGTTAAGCTGGATAGTATCTCCCGTGTGTTTCATATATGTTTCTTGATGATCTTCCTTAAACCGGAGGCATTCGGATCGCAGCCGATGGCGATTCTTTTCATTAAGTTCCCGTGAGTTTATTTCGTATACTTCCTGTTCCGGTTGATACGGATAATACCTATAACAAGTAATGGAGCCAGGGCAAGGATGATGAGAACTACACCGGGCCCCGGGGAATCGATAACCCGAACCTGCCGCCGGCTGCCCTGGAGAACCAAGCCGTCCTTATCCAGAACTGTGATATTAAGCGCAGTGGTATCAGAATCCAGGGGGATATGAAAAGCTATCAGGCTGGGTTGCTTGTACTTATGCGGCCCAACCGGGTCATACTCAACTATTTGATAACCCAGCGCTGCGCCCTTGATCTGTTCAACCACGAATGACTGTTCATTGACTACCGCAGGTTTTATGCCGGGACCTTCGATCAATATACCCGCTTTGGGGACCTGCTGTATTCTCACCCATTTTATTAAGTTGGGATTGCCCCTGGCATCATTTCTCAGCATTTTTTCATAGTAGAGGTCATTGTACTCCTGCTGAAAAAACGGCCTCAGATAGATGTCCGTGGAACCATCGATATAAAGAACCGAGGACGGTGTTTTTGATGTTATCGGCCGGGTCCATTTGTCCCCTGGAATTACTTCAAGGCCGATTCCCCCGGTCCTTCTTTTTTCAAAAACAACGATCCCGGATTCCGAACCCTCCATAACGGTTCCATCCTGATTTACAAACCGGATATTGTATTCTCCAACCGGGAGGTTGACGATAAAGGCTTCACGAATCCGGGCCGGGGGTGCATTATAATCGGTTGGAAATGACGGCTCTTTGGGAGGTTCGGCTTTCTTCATTGCCTCGATCAGCCGGGAGACATCCTCACCGGCGTCCCGCCTCTTAGTAATTTCCTTTACAAGCTGATCTATTAATACATCATACAAGGCCTTTTCCTGCTGAAATCGCTGCACCTTTTGGTAGTATTCGTCCACGGTATCCTGATAGTCCTGCCAGGCTTTATCAGCTTCATCACCCTTGGCCACGATCCAGTTAAACTCGTATTCACCGCTGACATTGTAATAGGTGTATCGAGTCTGCTCGATGATTACAGGTTCAATATCTTTCCCTGTTACTTCAAGGGTCCCGGTAAAAGAAATATCCAGGGAATCGGTATCGGTTTTCCACTCCGCTGTTATGGGCCAGTAATACACCATGGTTTTTCCGACACTCAGGAAATCATCCACATCCGCTATAAGATATATTTTGTCGGCGTCTTCCCGGGAGAAGGTTCCCGAATAATCCCGTCCGTTAAACGCCATTATCGAATAGATGAGTTGCTCGCT
This sequence comes from Spirochaetota bacterium, assembly GCA_024274705.1. GTDB lineage: Bacteria > Spirochaetota > Spirochaetia > SPDA01 > JAJSAL01 > JAJSAL01. Next base: position 19,847 of record JAJSAL010000047.1, on the reverse strand, counting down.
TCTCACCGGTACATCTGCAAAAAGAAATCCGGGTATAATGATCAGGAAGAGTAATATCTTTTTCATGCTCTCACCCCTTTGTTCCTGAGAATAACATGACTGATAAAAAGCATAAAAAACGACAACGCCAGTGACAGTATGATACTGAGAAAAAACATTCCCCAGGCCCCCACTTCAATGGCACGGAGACCCAGGTTCCAGTAATAAAACGGTGATAACCACTTCAATATCCAGGAGAAAATTGAACTCAGATTCTGTACGTATCTGCTTACAATCGTAAAAGAGCCCATCAGGATTATAAAAAAGAACAATAACATGCCCAGAAAGATGGCGATTGCAGAGGCCGGGTTCTCCGATACCGTTGATGCAAAGACCCCATATGCAGAAAAACCGATTGAAAGTATGAAAACAAGGATAAAAGAAAGGAAAATGCCCGGTCCGAGTACAAGATTATTAATGCCGGCTGCAATGGCAAGAAAAATAATCATTGTCAGGATATGTAAAATCGTAAAAAGGATGTCTTTAATAACACCAGCCGCAAAGTACGAGGTCCCGTCCGCCGGGCCGTAGGTGATAAGTTCAATTGCGCCTACTTTTTTCTCGAGACCGAATTTGAATACCGAACTTATTGAGAGATAAAGGAGTACCGGCAGAAAAGCAATGTACAGAATAAAAAGAAAAGGGCCTTCCGCAAAAAGTTTTTCGAGAAATGCGGCCCCGAACATGCCGTTCAAAGAGCGGCCGATTAGTTCATACATCGGATACAGCCGGAAATTAAAACCCCCGGAGTCGATGGATTTCACAAAGCCGGAGATGAGAACGTATGCCAACAGCAAACCGATGGACTCGGCAATATAAAACCCGGGACTGATGAACGTTTCGTATATCTTTCTCTTTGCCAGAACCTTGGTTGCATTCGTCCGTTCTCTCACTTTCCGCCTCCGCTCTCAGCAAACATTTCCACATTTTCTTTTGTGATTGTCACAAAAGCATCCTCAAGAGACAGATTCTTTTCCTGGATGCTTAGCGGTACCAGGTTCCTATTAATCAGATACTTTGATATGTCCTTCCGATAGTCTCCGATTTTGGGAATCTTCACCACAAGTAAATTTTCCTGCTTATAAGAATCAATAACAAAATCCAGAGCTTTTATATCCTCCGAAATGGTATCCGGGTAATCCTCCAAGTCTATATGGATTTCCTTATCCTCGGCAAGTTTCTCCATCATGGCATTCATATTGTCTTCTTTCATAAGCCGTCCCTTAAAAATGATCGCTACACGGTCACAGATTTTCTCCATTTCGGAAAGCATGTGTGAAGAAATAAAAATTGTTCTGCCTTCCCGATTTTCGGCGAGAATAAGATCCCGCACCTGTTTAATGCCGATAGGGTCCAGGCCCGAAATCGGCTCGTCGAGAAACAGTATATCGGGATCATGCAGTAAGGCCCTGGATATGCTGAGTTTCTGCATCATGCCCCGGGAGTACTCGTTTATCCGTTTGTTTTTCACATGCAGCAGGTTAACCTCCTTGAGGAGGTGTTCGATTCTTTCCGAAGAGTTTTCAATTACAAAAAGGTCGGCGAACATCTGCAGGTATTCAAAACCGGTCATCCACGACCACATCCCCTGCGGATGTTTTTCCGGAACTACCCCGATACGTTTACGGAGGTCCAGCCTTTTCGGGCTGTATTTTTCATTGAAAAGAAATACTTCACCCCCCGTCGGATTAATCACCCCCAGGAGCATCATGATTGTCGAGGTTTTCCCCGCACCATTCGGGCCAAGAAACCCATATATTTCACCTGCAGGAATATTCAGATTAACATTGTCTACGGCGGTGAAACTTCCATATTTTTTTGTCAGCCCTGTTGTCTGTATCATATATTTTCCCCAGGAACGTTCCAGGATGTAAAAAAATAATATTGGAAACGGTCCTTTGCATTTGTCTGTAAAAATGTCTGAAGGTCTTCCAATTCTTCAAACTGCGAGGTTTGATTAAGAATATCATCTAATTCTATTTCCGTTATTTTACGCGGATCGGGAATCAGAATCAGGTAATCGATTACAAGGTATGGATCGCTGTTTACTTTAATCTTCGAGCCCGGAATTCGGGAGCTGTATCGGAAGTATGTTTCCGGCAATGCGTCCCAGATCCAGTCAATTTTGCCCTGAAACAGAATTTCTCCCCGCTGGGATCCCTGTTCTGTTTCTTCCTGAACAGGCAGACCGTTTTTTGTCTGGACCGAAACCATAGCGGCTACCTGCAGGTCCATACAGGGATGGTTCAGGATTGCCTTACCGTCAATACCGACGGGACGAATTTCCAGCACAATATCCGTGCCTTCATATTTTTCAAAAATAATGAATTTCTGTAAACCGGGTATTTCATAAGCAAGCATATCGATCGGCTTTTCCAGTATGTTTCCACCCTTTTTAAGGTTAACGGGTATAGATACCGTTTCATAGGAAGGGGCGCTTATTTTCATCTGATATTCGCCGGGCTGTAAATGAGTGAATCGATATTTTATGAGGCCCCTGTCCGTTTGGTAGTACCCGCGGATTGTGCGGTTCTGTAGGGTTATGGTTGAATCCCAAACCCACCCTTTACTCACAGTGTCCCGCACCTGGAACTCAAGGGTAGTGTCCCGGGGGTTCATGGATATAAAAACCGCGATGGCAGCTACCGTCACAACCGCAAGGACAATCAGAAAAATCAATAAATTCCTAATCTTCATTCAAAGAACCTCAAATTTTTTATACTATTCCGGCCGAAAGTTTTACTAAGTCTACTTAAGAAAACAAAACTTTCAGGCAGAATAGTTTTATAGTTGGTAGCGATTATATGGCCAACGATTAAGTCCGGGTTGCCGGGGCAACCAACTATACGGTGTAAAAGATTATCATCACTTGTTTAACGTGGCAAGCCGTTTTAGGGCTTTTAAAATTCGCACACAACTTAAGAATACGATTTCCATGTTCCGGGAACATCTTCCTCGCGGGTCAATTCTTCTATACCCGGGATGACGGTAGTTAGACAGCGGTAACAGGTTTACTTCCACTACATCTACCCCTGAATCTCCTGCTTCCCGGGTAACCTGAAACAACGCGGAATTTCCGGTCTGCATCCGATGGTTGCCTGGCGCCCGGTTGGAAACATCCGTCTAATAATAGGATTTCAGCTTGAAAAACAGAATAAAATGAAATATGATTGAACTGCGTGATAACTGCCCGGTTACATGTTGCAAAGGAAAAGGTTGGTGAAAGAATGACGGGAAGACAAAAAATTGAAGCGGCACTTTCCCGGGAGGGAACCCATGAATTTCCGGTTGTTATATGTTATGAGCAAGTGTACATACGCGATCACTGGGAGCAGCTCACTTCCTGTCCCTGGTGGTTTCAGTATGTGCCGGACCTGGAAAGACAGATGTTGTGGCACAGGGAGGTTATTGAAAAAACAGGACAGGACTGGTTTGACCTGCCCGGCTTCTACTCCAGGGAAGAACGGAGGAATATTTCTATCGAGGATCACCCGGAGGGTATAGTTCGACTTAATAACCGTACCGGGAAAGAAGAAAAATTGATCAAACCAGAAATCAGTGGTTGGTCTGCATCGACCGGGTCTCAATCCGTTCATCCGGAGCATATTCCGGAAACACCGGAGGAAATCGAGGCAGCGATCCTCCTTCCTCCTGACTCCAGCCTTGATGTGTTAAGGTCGGAGGGCAGAGCGGATCTGGCTGATGAAATGCTTAAGGAATTCGGCGGTAATTTATTTCCAATGTACCGGCTTTCTTCACCCCTTTGGTGTTGTTACAATCTATGGGGATTTGAAGGAATGATGGGCATGATAGGCAGCAGGACCGATCTGGTCGAATTTGCTTGCTCACGCTTTCTTGCCTCGGCAATAGCCGGGATTCGAAAAGCAGCGGCGTTGGGGGCGGAAGGTATTTGGGTAGAGGAAGCTCTTACCGACATGATCAGTCCTCAATCTTTTGAATTGCTCGATGTTCGCTTTCTCAAGCAGCTTATGGAAGAAATTCATGCTATGGGGATGAAGAGTTTCTACTATTTTTGTGGAAATCCCGAGGGGAAATGGGAACAGATTCTTTCTGTCGGAGCCGATGCCCTGGCACTGGAGGAGAGTAAAAAAGGTTTTTCTATAGACATTGAAGATGTCGTAACCAGGGTAGGAAAGCGCTGTACCGTACTGGGGAATCTTGATGCGGTGGGTATCCTCCAGGACGGGAACGATGAACAGTTAAAGGCTGAGATATCCAGGCAGCTGGCCGCAGGGGGGCAAAACGGAGGCCGCTTCATCATGAGCGTAGGCAGCCCGGTAACGCCGGGAACTTCGGTGGACAGGGTACAACGCTATTGTGATTTGGTCCGTGAGCTACAGCACGTGAAAACCGAATGATGATATACCTGAAACTTTGAGTCTTACCTGCTGCTAATGCAGCTTTCTCATCCTTGATTACAGGTTGCGGGACCTGGATGGTACGTGGCACTCTTTCAGCGGTATTCTTTATAAGTTAATCCTAAATCGTAGAATCTGTTCGGATTATGGAAGAGCCAATCTGCCGCCAGTTCCCCGGCTTCATCCATGTTGAGATATTCGATTTCCACCAGCTCGGAAAGAGCACAGCATATGTTCTCTTTGGCCATCTCACAATGAGCCCAGGCTAAATGAGGCTGGCTTCCTTCAACGTCAGAACCGAATCCATGTATTTTACTGTGCGGTACGGCGGAAACAGCCTGCATGAGAAAGTCCCGGGAGTAGATTGGATCGATGACATGAGTCCAGCATAGATCAATCGCCACATTGGGATAATTCTTGGTCAGAAAGAGCAGATCCTGGGAATAGGGCCAGTTGGCATGAAAAATGTCAAATTGCACCTCCCGGTGGATCTCGAAAACTGAGCGCAGACCCTTAACATTTGCCTTATCCACATCATTCCGGATGCCGGCCATGTGCCCGGTGTGTATCTGCACCGGAAGCTTCAGGTCACGTGCCATCCTCAGGAAGGAGTGCATCAGATAGTCGCTTAGTGGATTATGATCGGGATCATACTCTGCATAGTAGCGGGGATTCCCGAGGATTCTGTTTAAAACCGCTTCTGCTTCGTGCCGTGTCGGATTCTTATAATCGATGCGGCGCTTATAGGCCGATTGATCTTTAAAGCAGACTGCCCCTTTCCGCTTCCATTCCTCAAAAAGCCCCCGGCAAAGGCCCAAGTACTCGTCCAGGGAGGTTACCGTTCGATTTAAAGCTTTTTCGAAAGTTTCAATATCGCTCCTGTTTCTAATCGCGTGATACCCCGGCAGGGAAATGGCCCACTTTTGTCCAGGTAAAGGTACAACGGTGCCTGTCACCAGTTCTTCAACAGGAGGATTGGAATCGGCTATCCTGGCCACAATGTGAGCATCCGAGAAGAAACGTTCATACACATCCGGGTCGCTGAAATCGGGTATTTTTTTCTGCATTTCTCTGACAGTGTCCAGTGTCAGTGAATCTACACCGAAAACTTTATTTATGCTCCTGCGGACCATTATGCCGTACCCTGTGTATCTTGTGCGGGTATAGGCGCTTTCGAATACGGGCCATCTTTCTTCAAGAGAAAGATTGGTATCGATCATTATAGCCGCTTCTCTGTCATTGGAAGCGGAGTTAAGATCGCTTCCAAAGTAACCCTCGGCTAAAAAGGTCATGATGTCTTCGGTTTTTATACGCTCTAAGGTATGATCATGGCAGTCGATAACGGGCAAGATATCAATATAGGATTTTAACTCTTCAAAACAATCGGCTTTGCTGATCATTGCGCGCTCCTTTTTCTTCGGGATCAAGCATCCTCGATATCAACTTATAAAAATATCCTGCATTATTCAGCCCCCATGATAGAGAACTGTTGAGGTGGTTGTCAAGATAAACTCATCTCAACCTATTTATAGAAATTCCGAACCATAGTAACATGTTAACATCCTGGATATGGAGTAATTTGTTTTGATGGTAGATGTGACAAAGCCTGAATATGATGTGAAAGTTGTTAAGAACGTTATGATACCGATGCGTGACGGAGTCAGATTGGCGGCTGACTTATTCATGCCGGGTGCAGATGGAAGATTTCCGGCTGTTTTAGAGTATATTCCATACAGAAAAGACGATAAAACCTCACCGGGACACTGTTACCATCACTATTTCGCACAGAGGGGAATAGTAGGGGTTAGATTGGATATACGGGGCACCGGCGCTTCAGAAGGTTACATAACCGACGAGTACCTTCCTGTTGAACATCAAGACGGTTACGATGCCATCGAATGGATAGCCACACAGAACTGGTGTACCGGTAACATTGGAATGTTCGGTATATCGTACGGCGGTTACACTTCCATCCAGGTTGCTATGCACCAGCCTCCCCATTTGAAAGCCATTTCGCCTATGTATGCAACAGACGATCGATACACCGATGGAGACCAATACAGGGGTGGTGCAAAACGTGGAATCCTAAGCACCGGCTTCTATGCAGCTTCCATGGTGAGTATGAACGCACTTCCACCATACCCCGAATACTCGGGTGAAGACTGGGCAAGGATCTGGGAGGAACATCTTGAAAAGAATACACCGTTTATGAATGAGTGGCTGGATAGGCAGGTTGATGACAAGTATTGGCAGGAGTGTGCGGGAAGAAGATGGCACCAGATAAAATGTCCAACTTATATCATAGGAGGATGGATGGACCATTTTGTCAACTCCATGGCCCGCCTCTACACGGAGCTGAAGGTTCCGAAAAAACTACTTATGGGACCTTGGCCTCATAACAGGCCGGATGTTGCTGTTCCGGGTCCCCGGATAGACTGGATGAGAGAAGAGATGCGGTGGTTTGCCTATTGGCTGCGCGGAGATGAGACAGGTATCATGGACGAGCCTCCGGTGACAATATATGTTCAGCAGTACAGTAAGCCGGATAGATTCAGGGAAGTTACAAGAGGGTTCTGGAGAAATGAAAACGACTGGCCACCGAGTAGAATGAAAGAGAAAACCTTCTGCCTCGGCAACAGGAAGCTTATCAAGGGCCCTTCCACTTCAACAAACGGACAGTTTGATAGTTACGAATATAATCCCGTCGTAGGTCTATGTGGAGGGCCATGGTATGGAGGAAAACCTTTTGCCATGGCGGCTGATCAGAAGATGGATGACGCGCTTTCACTCTGTTATGATTCAGTTCCAGTAAAAAAAGATATTGAGATATTGGGTCGGCCTCGCGCAACACTCTTCGTCTCTTCTACAGCGGATGTTGCCTTCTTCGTAATCAGACTTGAGGATATAGCTCCGGATGGAACTTCAGCTCTCGTGACTAAGGGAATTCTTAACGCGACGAGAAGAGAATCAATGCAGACTGTTACACCTATGGAACCTGACGAAATTTACGAATTGAATATTCAGCTTGACTGCACATCCTGGATATTTGAGAAAGGACATAAGATAAGGGTGGCAGTTTGCAGTTCCGACTTTCCTGACATATGGCCTTCTCCTAAAAAGGCAGTAAATACTATTTACAGAGACTCCAAACACCCATCAAGGATCATCTTGCCCTCTTTACAGAAACTAAAAACCGGGCTTCCTACGCCTGACTTCTCACCGCCCCCTGGCTATCCTGTTACTGCGGAGACTACACAGTTGGCAAGGGAGTGGAAGATCATACAGGACATATATAGCAAGAAAGTGAAGGTTTACGCCTACCACAAGAATATGGTTAAGCCTTTAGATGGGATAGCTGTTCTATACGAGGAGAGCATCAACGAAGGAGTCGCCTCTACGGTTAATCCCTGGGATGTCAGCTTCATGTCTACCGACAAAAAAAGCATAGAAAGAGACGATATGGTCGTTATGGCGAAGCAGACGGCCGTGATAAAAGGTACGGAAACCGGTTTTCACCAGGTTATAGATCTCCAGGTAACCTTCAACGGTGTCCCCCACTTCAACCGGAAATGGGTGATGTCGGTACCAAGAAACTATATTTAAATATCTCATGGTCCGGTGTCTGGATCACCTTGGCTAAAATACGCTTCCTGCAGTTTTGAATATGCTCTGAATGTCAAGCGCAAGTACATTAACCCGCCCTTTCCGCCGTAGTATCCCGGCACCGGCCCCATAACCTCTGCCACAAGAGTCCGGCAAGCATAACCTCCGCCTCCGCAGGGAAAGGTGAAAATAATGCCCTTTATTCAAATTTGTTGAAAATAAAATGATTTTAACTTGCAAAAAATAATATAATTAGATTAAAATAAGCAAATAAAGATTAAAACGGTTGACATTTGAGAATATTGGTGTTTTAATAAATATTCGAAGCGGAGCTTCTGAGCGATGCAAGTTGAATAACGGGATGAAAGGTCTTCTATAATAAGTATGTTTTTCTTAGGGATAGATATCGGCAGCACGAATACGAAGGCGGTCCTTCTAGATCCGGACGGCCGGATATGTAACCGGATGAGTATTCCTTTCCAATGGGAAACCGACAGGGGCAATGAGTCCGCTGTCCGGTACAAACACTTTTCCGGCATATTGGAGTATTTCGCATCGAAAGGTCATCCCGTCGGGACGGAAGCAGCATGCAGTGTAAGCGCTCAGGGGGGCAGTTTCCTGCTGCTGGACAACCGCTGCCGGCCGCTTCGCGAGGTCCATTGGACGGAACCGGCAAGCGAGAATACTGTACGGAGCATGATCTCCCGGCTGGATAAACTATCGTACTATCATGTCACCGGCTGGTCACCAGATGGTTTGCTGGCCGCCTTCAAACTGAAAGAGATAGTCGCCGCCGGGCAGATGCCCAAAGATACCCGCTTCTTCGCCACTGTGCCGGATTTTCTCTACTCTCAACTGACAGGCGAAACCGCTGTTGATATCAGCAACGCGCAGATCTCAGGCATGTGCGATTTCCGGAAAGGCAGGTGGCACGAAGACATCGTTAAGTGGACAGGTATTGATGAGCACATCCTCCCCGAGATTGTCGAAAAACCGGAAGTGCTCTTCGAGAAGGTGTCAAACCCGTGGGGTAAAATCAGCTTCGTTACAGCATCGCACGATCAATATGCAGCCATGGAGGCTGCCGGACTTGTTGAAGATAAAGACGTGATGCTCGGCACGGGTACCGTTTGGGTCATAAACAGAAGAACCACCGGGCCCGTGTACGATGACACGCATTTTATGACACATCCGGGACGGGACCTCTCCGGGGAATGTTTCGGTAACATTATAGCGGTTGACCGTATAGGCAGAGGTTTTGACAAATTGAGGAACCGGCTTGGAGTGGGTGAAGAAGAACTGGCCTCGGGGGAAGCAACATTCCCGAAAGAAGATATACCGGCCGGGCCTGTCACGGTTGACATTGCAGAGGGAATCGTCGAGCCCGAATTGAATAACGCCCTCGCCCTCAGGCGATATATGGAATGGGCAGCCTCAAGAGTGGCGTTTATATTGGATCAGTTTTCCCTCAAGACTAACCTGTCCCGGCTCGTGATGACCGGCGGCGCGGCAGTGAGCTCATTCTGGCCCCGGGTGATCGCAGATATTTGCGACATTCCCGTGGAGGCTATTGCATTTCCGGAGTTCACCGCCTACGGTGCCGCACTGCTCGCCAGGAAGGCCGTGACCGGCGAAACCCATCCCGGCCGCCGGCCAGGTGAAATAAAATCGACGTTGCATAAACCCCGGCCGGAATCGCAGTACCGCTGCTGGTATCGCAGTTATCAATATCCCATGCTTGCCGGATGCTACCGGCAGGTCAGTCCGTAAGCAAGGTGGATTTACGGAAAACTTCAGGAGCGAACACCACCGCCGCAGGAACATCGGACCGAAAGGATATAAATAGATGAGACCGAAGAACCTGGTAAATACTTCAGAACTTCTCAAAGACACCAAGGTCAAGGATTATGCCATAGGGGGCATAGAGACCTGGGATCAAACCAGCCTCAAGGCCGCCATCGAAGTTGCAGCCGAGACCTGCTCACCGATGCAGGTATTAATAGGCGCCGTACAGGTCAGGTCTATTGGCATTCGTGCGTTCGTCCAACTGGCCTGTCAATACATCTCGGAGACCTCCGTGCCCATTGCATTACATCTGGATGAAACCACAGATGTAGATGTGATAATGCAGTGTATGGAGAACGGCTTTACCTCGGTCATGTTCGATGGCGCGGAGTTGGATTTTGATACTAATGTGAGAATAACGAAAGAGATCACCACCGTCGCTTACGCCTCCAACATCAGTGTAGAAGCCTCTCTGGGTAAGATGCCCTATTCACCGCAGGGCGTTATCGGGCAGATAGAAGCCTGTGAAGCGACTAATTATCTGACCAATGTTGAAGAGGCCGCCGAATTCGTATCAAAGACCGGAATAGATATCCTGGCCCCGAGTATCGGAAATATACACGCCTTATACAGGGACACCATGCCTTTACCGGATGTGGATCTGGCAAGGAGACTCCACGAAGCGACGAAATTGCCACTGTCTTTGCACGGCTCAACGGGTGCGACCGACGAACAGATACGGTTGCTGATACCGGCCGGGTTCAGGAAAATAAACATAGGCACCAGGTTCATGGAACTTTACCGGGCGGCCATGAGAACGGCTATCGACAAATATGAAGGCTATCCATGCGCGTTCAAGATTCTGGAAGAATGCAAGTCCGCTATGAAAAAAGAGATCACGAGACTTGTTACAGAAGTGTATCGTTCAAGCGGCAAGGCGCGGGAAATAATAATATGACTCTCGATTCCGCCCGGTGCCCGGCAGGTAGTTGATCAAGCTTGAAGTAGGGGGTTAAAACGCTGAAATGATAACTGATTACACCTTAAAGATGCAGAGAAATAGAGATAATCGGAAGCTCATCATTTTTATCTCCGTGTCTCCGTATCGAATATTCCGGATTCACATATTTAAAGCCGACAGTTTACCAGGAGATTATTGAGATGCCGTTGGTTTCTTTTTCGAACCTTCTGAGAGATGCACAGGACGGCGGGTACGCCATCGGATACTTCGAATCCTGGGACCTGGCATCGGTGAAGCCGTCGTCAATGCCGCCGAAGAAGAGAATTCCCCTGTGATAATCGGGTTCAACGGAGGTATTCTCACCAATCCCGGGAGGGTCTTGAGTATCGAAAACATGGAGTATTACGGTACTATCGGCAGAATTGCCGCTGAGAGCGCCGGCATCCCGGTGGGGTTGATATTAAATGAGATAAACAACATGGAAATGGTGCAGAAAGGGATTGAGTTAGGTTTCAACGCGGTAATGTTCGAAAGTGTATCAAACAATCCCGAAGAGAATATTTCATTGACTAAAAAAATCGTCAAGATCGCACACGCCGCGGGAGTTGCAGTTGAATCGAACGTCGGCACACTGCCAACCGCAGGCAACGGGGGCCTGCAAAGGCAGTGCGCAACCGCCTGTCTGACCACACCCGGAGGTGCAAAGCGGTTCGTTGACCGGACCGGCGTGGACATGTTGGGCGTCTCCATCGGAAACATCGAGGTGCTGATGAAGGGCAAGGCAACAATAGACTTAGCCCTTCTTAAGGCAATACACGAGGCGACCCCCGTTTATCTAACACTCCACGGCGGAAGCGGAATCGCGGACGAGGACGTCAAGGACCTGATTGCCTCGGGCTTGTGCAAAATGAATCTCGGGGCGGCACTAAACCAGGCATTCATAGACGGTATCGACGAAGTGCTCAAGTCCACCGGCCAAGAGGTATCAGCGAAGTACAGGATCGGATCGGGGCTCAAGGAAGACGTCATGGCAGGCGGTGAGATCACCATGAAGGAGCTGGTCAGGCACAAGATGCGTGTTTACGGTTCCGCCGGTAAAGCCGCCAATCCGAAAGGTGAAGAAACCTACAGGAGGGCATACAATGAGTAATTATCATGCAGAATGGGCTAGCGTGGATGTAAACAGGGTTCCTAATATAAAGGTAAAGCCTCCAGGGCCCAAATCAAAAGCCATTCAGGAAAGAACTGACAAGTACGTCCAAGGCTATTCCTCACAGGTGAGGAGGTTCAAGGTGGCCTTCGAGTCCGGCCACGGCGTGATCCTCAGGGACGTTGACGGTAATGAGTACATCGACTTCAGCAGTGGCGTATTTATCACAAACTTCGGCCACTGCAATCCGAGGGTCACCGAGCAGTTGGTAAAGTACGCCGGGAAACTTCAGAATTGTCACGATTTTAACACAGAGATAAAAACAAGGCTCATAGAAAAGCTCGTAGAGATTACACCGGGCGATCTGAACAACGTGCAGCTCTGGTGCGAGGGTTCGAAATGTGTCGAGGCAGGCATGAATATCGCCCGCGCCGCAACCGGTAAATACGAGTTCATCTCCTTTTATAACGACATGCATGGCAAAACACTTGGCGGGATGAGCCTTACTACGATGACCAGGATCAGCGGTCCCAGGGCAGCGGGGTGTTTCAGGGTTCCCTTTGCAAACTGCTACCACTGTTCGTTCAGGCTTACGTATCCTCAGTGCAGCCTTCATTGCGTGGACTTCATTCGCGAGGCCGTCAAGGAACTTGCTACCCGGGAGGTAGCCGCTATTGTTGTTGAGCCGATCCAGGGCTGGGGTGGCTCGGTCTTTCCTCCGGACAACTGGCTGCCAAAAGTACGAAAGCTGTGCAGCGAGTTAGGGATATTACTGTTCGTTGACGAAGTGCTCACTTGCCAGGGGAGGACGGGTAAAATTTTCTGTGTTGAGCACTGGAACGTGGAACCCGACATCCTGACGCTCGGAAAAGGCTTTGGAAACGGCTTTCCGGTTACGGCAACACTCTACAGCGACAAGATCAAAGACAGGATGGAAGGTGTAAGTTCAGCCTCCAGTTACGGGGGCAACCCGATGGCCTGCGCTGCGGCACTTGCATGCCTCGAGGCAGTCCAGGAGCCCGGTCTGATGGAACATGTAACCGAGTTGGGTGAATTTATGTTGGACAAGATGAGAAAAATCATGGACATCCACCCGTTGGTCGGCCACATCAGGGGGAAAGGGTGCCTGCTCGGTATCGAACTGGTAAAGGATCGTGAAACGCGCGAACCTTTCGAAGAGGCCGGATGGATGGTTTACAGTAAGGCATTCGAAAAAGGTGTAGTCTGGATACCGTCCAAGGCATCCCTACGCCTGGCACCGCCGCTTATTATGAGCAGGGAAGTCGCAGGTAAAGCCCTGGATATTATCGAAGAAGCAATCGGCGAGGTCGAACATGAACTGGGTTATTGAGTCTTTAACCGCAGGTGCCCGGCCCATGCGGATTACCCCGTGAAAGTAAAAAGCCGGATATAGTCTTATGAAAAAGAAGGTTTTGAACGTTGGGATCATAGGTGCCGGTTTCATGGGCAGCACCCATACGTATAACTACCTCAACATGCCGCTGTTCTATGACGATCTGCCGTTCAGAATCCAACTCGTTGGAATATGCGACACTGATCTGGACAAGGCCAGGCAGCTTAAGAAGAACTTCGGATACAAGTTCGCAACGGACAACTACATGGACCTGATCGAAAGAGATGACATCGACATAATCGATGTATCCACACCGACGATATTCCATTATCAACAAATCGTAAAGTCCATTGAAGCGGAGAAACACGTTTACGTTGACAAACCCCTTTGTGCAACCCCCGGGGAAGCGGAAGAGGTGGTGGCCCTAGCTGAAAAGACCGGTCTCGTCTATCAGGTGGCCTACAATTACAGGTTTTATCCTGCAATGATGAAGGCCAAGATGCTGATCGACGAAGGGTTTCTCGGAAGAGGCATTTCTTTCAGGATCGTCTATTACCACTCAAGCAACCTGGATCCCGACAAGCCGATGGGCTGGAAACAGGACAGGGCCATGGGCGGTGGCGGGGTGATGATAGAGATGGCCTGCCACGCGCTCGATCTGATGTACCACTTCTTGGGTAAGTACGAAAGCGCCAGGATGGAGAGTATGATACTCTATCCTAAACGGCCGGATAAGAACGGTAATATCGTGGAGGTTAGGGGGGAGGACCATGTGCTTCTTACCATTAGGATGAAGAACGGCATGCTCGGTACGGCCGAGGTGTCCAAGGTGATGACAGGCACCAACGACGACCTGAACTTTGAGATTTACGGCACCAAGGGGGCGTTGAAGTTTGAAATGATGCATCCGAACTTCCTGTGGGTTTACGATTCTATGGATGCATGCGGTACGCTGGGAGGAAGCAGGGGCTTCAAGGCCGTCGAAACAATAAACAGGTACCCTGAATCAAAGTCCAACTTTCCCGGACCACGGTTCGGCATCGGATGGATCAGGGGACACGTGGCCTGCCAGTACAACTTCGTCAGATGCGTTCATGAGGGTGTGCCTGCATCTCCTTCGTTCTCAGAAGGTGCCTATATACAGAAAGTAACCGGGAAGATCTACGAAGGCGCAGAAACGATGGGCGGGATATGAAGAGCACACTCTCCGCGGATCACCGGGTTGTTAGCGGGGACACCGCCGCTCTGACAGGCCGTACGGGAATTGATGAACTACTAAGATTGAAGCTGCCTGTTCGTTCTCCTTACCGCCTATATCATGGCGGCACTGTTATTGTAGAAGATATCCTCAAGATCGTCCCGGCCGAACCCGGGCTCTTCCGCCGCACGGCGGAACGCGAGAAGTTCTTCGTACATGAAGAGAGTAAGCTTCGAGGCCTCCGCCCCATCGACCTCCCGCATATTCGGGTCTCCTGACACATCCCCGTACAACCCCCGGGGCACCAGATTGATGTAGATTCCATTCTCACATATCCTGCGCATCCGCATGCGAAGGATCGGAAGATCACTGCCGAAAAGGATCCGCTATCGGGTTTTCCCGGGCCACCAGAGAGCACCAGTTGACCACATGATCCCTTTTCACGTTCTTCTTCAGCTTCTCCAGCCACACGTGGCTGTGAATATCGATCATCCGCTGGGGTAGGAAATCACGGAGTATATCCTCATATACCTGACGATCCACCTCGTTGATCTCCATAACCTGTTTCATGAAACTTCTCCTTCCATAGGTACCTGTCCCGGACCGGCAGGCTTTAACTGTTGAGGCGGACCACTTCGATCTCGGCTCCCCACTCCTTGAACTGTTCGAGAACTGTGGCACTGATACCCGAATCCGTGAAGAATGTATCGATCTCCTCCAGTGAAGCGTAACGGATAAACGAAGTCCGGTTGAACTTGCTCGAATCGGCCAGCACGTAGCACCTGCGGGCTCGCTCGACCACGATTTCATTCATCGTTGAAGTCCTCTCATCGGTGGTCATGCACCCTCCAATAGTGTTCACCGCATTAGCACCGAAAAAGGCCTTATCCAGGTGAAACATCGTCAGAGTTTTCTCCGCCACAGAGCCACATACATCGAGACGTTCTGTTCTAATCTCTCCACCTACCAGAATGACCTTGCACCAGCGGGCCACGGTTTCCACATGGGCGAGGGAGGTGGTCAGGACCACGATGTCTTTCAGGGCGCCGGTTTGGATCTTCAAGGAGAGGGCCTCGGCCAGCTTGAGGACCGTGGTGCCGGAATCCAGAAAGATCCGGTCACCCGTCTCTACCAGTTCCGCCACCCGGTTGCCGATAAGGGTCTTCTGCTTTTGCCGGTGGGCGACGGAGATGCGGTAAGAGTAGTCGTAGCCGAGCTGGGGAGCAAGCTGCACCCCACCGTGGACGCGGATAACTTTACCCTCCTCCTCGAGCTGGTTGAAAAAACGCCTCGCCGTAGCATCGGATATTTCCAGGCAGTCGGCCACTGTTTTTACATCCAGCCGCTTACTCACCTGAAGCATATCCAGTAGCTTTATAGTCCTGAGCTCATGTTTGTTCATTTGTTAAACTTCTCCAAACAGCCCCGGCAAATCGTATCGTAAAGCACTACCGCCTTATCTGAGGGAGTAATGGTTTGCCCGGTTATCACGCAACGGGTCGATCCCCGGCGTAGCCCGTCTCTGTTTCACCGGACAGGAGGAAGTATAATCCTTGATCGCACTGCTGTCAAAGGCGTGCTTTGGTTCAGCCTCCCGGGCCCCACAGTCTATCAAGGGGTGGATATGAGGATCGAATCTGAGATCAGCCGCAAAGCAGGTATTGAGCATTATGCACATAAAAAGATCAAATCACGTATTTTTAAGAAAAATAAGCTTGACTTATGCTCATAACTTGCGATAAACTATTATCTGGTTTCACTTTTAAACACAAGGAGGAGGCAATGAAGATTACCAAATTATTTCTGATAGGGTCGGCGCTCTTGCTGGCAGCAACGGTTCTTTTTGCCGGCGGAGCCCAGGAGAAGAAGCCGGAAAAAATCACACTGACATTTAATACCTTAGAGGCGGGCTTTCCGACCGAGTGGTGGGAGCGATGGAACGCCGAAAACCCGAACCTTCAGATCGAGCGTACCCAGCCCGATTGGACCAAATTCGTGGCTGATGCCATGGCAGGGACTGCTGACGATTTAATCCTCTTGGGCTCGGGAGCGGACATCGCCTATTCCGTGGAGAGGGGATTGTTCCTGGACTTAACCGACTATTTCAAGAACGCAAAACTTTTCGACTACGACGACATAGACCAGATGGGGAACTCCAGCTACCGCTGGGACGGTAAAGAGTTCGGTAAAGGCCCCTGGTACGGCCTTGCCCGGGACTTCAACAACATCGGCTGTATTACCTACAACAAGGAGATGTTCGAAGAAGCCGGGCTTGCCCCCTTGAGCGAGACTCAACCGATCACCTACTACGATGATTTGTACGACCTGGCCAAAAAACTGACCAAAAAGGACGCCTCGGGAACTATCGAAGTCTGGGGAACCGAGTTTGCCAACTGGCAGACGTACCTCACTTCAGACATGGCTTATGCCGAGGGAGTGAGCTTCTTTAACGAGGATCGCAGTATCATGAACGAAGACCCCAAGATGCGCAACCTGTGGAAGTACTGGACCCGTTTTCAGACTGAGGACCTGGCTCCTAATGTGCGTAATCCTGCTTCAGGCTGGCAAGGTACCGATTTTCAATCAGGCCGGGTTGCCATGGTTCAACTGGGGTACTGGTTCGGTGCCAGCCTTAAGGAAGACGAGGACTATGTCGAGAAGTACGGCTGGGCGCCCACTCCTGTTCTCAGAAAAGGAGCCGAAAGATACACCAATACCCTGGGAGCCACGGGACTGGTCATCTATTCCGGTACCAAATACCCGGATGAGGCTTTCCGCTTCTTTGAATGGTACATGGCTGGAGATTATGCGGTGAGCGACGCCAAGAGCGGCTGGGGTATTCCGCCCCTGCTGTCGTTACGCAAGTACCTGCCCCAGGACAATCCATTCGATAAGAGCAGGACGCAGATTGCTTTCGATGATGCCAAGTACTTCGTGCCGTTCGAGAACAGTCCCTACATGATGAGTGACGTGCTTATCGCTGCCTACGCCAACAACATCGATGATTTGGTGCTTGGAAAGATCGACGCAGATACTTTTGTCGACAAAATGTACGCCGAGGCCAACGAGCAGCTGAAGCTGGGCAAGGAAGAGTTGCAGTAGGTACCTTCCGCTTCGCTCGTTTTGGAAACCGGACTCAGGCTGGCGCATGGGTCCGGATTCTTGCTATGCTGTGCGTACGATAAGGAGACAAAAGTGCCGTCCATCCGTAAAAGATCCCTGATCGAACGGGACAAGAGGGTTTCTTTCTACCTGTTCCTGGCGCCCTGGATATTCGGATTTCTCGCTTTCCAGGCAGCGCCGATTATCTGGGGATTCTACCTGTCTCTACAGAACCGCATGGCTTTTACCCGAAACCCACAATTCATCTGGTTCGGGAACTATCTCAAGGTATTGCGGGATCCGGAAATCCTTTTTTCCTTCGGCACTACTTTTGTTTACACTATTTCAGCCACGGTACTGGCCGTGTTCACCGGGTTTGTTCTGGCTTTACTTCTGGAGAAGCCCGTTTGGGGTCGCGGAGTGTTCAGGACCTTGCTGTACTTTCCCTACATGATTCCTTTGATTGCCGTGGGATGGATCTTTCGTATCTTTCTCGACAAGGACACCGGGTTTCTCAACATGGTGCTGATCCGGTTGGGGCTGATCAGTTCCAATATTGCCTGGCTGCAGCAGTTTCCACGCGGCTCTATCGTGTCCCTGTCCCTCTGGCAAGCCGGATGGAGCATGATCATCTTTATCGGAGGGCTCAGCACTATCCCCAAAGAGCTGTATGAGGTTTCCAGGATTGACGGGGCCAACTATCTGCGGAGAGTGCGGCACATCATGCTGCCACTGATCAGCCCCTTTATTTTCTTTCAAT
Source organism: Spirochaetota bacterium (assembly GCA_024274705.1). GTDB lineage: Bacteria > Spirochaetota > Spirochaetia > SPDA01 > JAJSAL01 > JAJSAL01. The sequence goes on along the minus strand of JAJSAL010000047.1, from coordinate 1,516 downwards.
GCGTGGTGAGTGTTGTCTACGCCATGCAGGTGTTCATTCAGGCTTACATTCTAAACCCGAGGCCCTTACGGGGACCGTTTCTTTTCCAGACCTCGCCCCCGCGGGAGACTTTTTTTATCATGGCCAGGGGTTTTTCTACAGTTATAGCCCAGCACCGTTTTTCCTACGGGCTGGCAATACTATGGTTGCTCTCCGCTGTCATCCTGGTCATCACGGCGTTTTTTGTGAAGTTCGGAGGTTTCTGGGTCTACACGGAGATAGAGGATAAGGGGGGGCGATAAATGAGGTTGGGTCAGACCAGAAAAAACCGGATATTCAGGATCATACGGTTCATCATTCTGCTGGGTATCACAGCCCTGTTTTTCCTTCCGCTGGTGAGCATGTTCGTAACCTCGTTGAAAACCCGGGGGGAACTGTACGTTTACCCGCCGAAGCTGCTGCCGGAGAAGCCGCGGTGGGAGAATTACATTTCGGCCTGGACCATGGTTCGATTCGGAAAGTACCTGATCAACTCTCTGATTATCAGCTTGTTTTACTCGGCTCCCTGCATCATGGCCAGCTGTTTTGCCGGCTACGCTTTTTCACGTTTTCAAATCCGGGAGAACAAATCGGTGTTCATGCTCCTTCTTTCGACCATGATGATCCCTTATATGGCAACCATCATCCCGCTGTATCTGATTCTCTCCAAAGCGGGGCTGACGAACAAACGCTGGCTGTGGATCCTGTTCGGCTTTCAGGGCATGCCGTTCCTGATCTTTCTGTTCAAGCAGTATTTTTCGACCGTACCGCTTTCGTTTGAGGAATCAGCCAAAATCGAGGGTGCAGGGCGGTACCAGATATTTTTTCGCATCATGTTTCCGCTGGTCCAGACGGGAGTGGTGATTGCCGGCATTTTCGCTTTCCAGTTTTCCTGGGCGGATTACGTTATGCCGGTCCTCTTTCTTACAGGAGAAAAGCTGACCCTGGCGGTAAAACTGTCCACCGGGTATGTGGATGTCAAAGAAAATATACTGTACAACATCGGGATGGCAGGTCTTCTCTATTATGCCCTTCCGATAGTGATCGTGTTTTTTGTACTGCAAAAACGCTTCATGGCCGGTCTATTGGCAGGAGGGTTGAAAGGATAGATCGTGGTCTTCGACCCCAGCCGGCTCTTCCCTCCCAGCACGCGAAAGACCAAAATACGGTAGGTAAATGCCGATCTCCCTGAAGCCCGAAAAGCGGTACCTAAATAAGGTCGGTGTGAGCCGGTGGCAGTCCGGTCTATGTATCCTATACTGTTCAATCTGAGATAACTTCATTGAAATCCGGCTGCCAACATACTACCCTTGTACATGGAGGCATAGTATTTCCTTACAACCACCATTTGGGGTCCAACAATGTTAAATTCCCGCCTATCCATACTCCTGACTCTTCGGCTTCTATGTATCCCTCTGTTCTCTTTATACGCACAGGAACGGACCGAACCATCCGTTCACGGGACCCGCCTTAAAACGATCATCGTCGACGACTACTA
>JAJSAL010000046.1 GCA_024274705.1 Spirochaetota bacterium | reverse complement strand
CGGTTCCCGCTGCTTAGAATCCTTGACCGGCCTTTTTGCCCATACATTCTGTGGAGGCAAGGAGGCGTTAAGCTGCCCTCGCGGTTCCCGCTGCTTAGAATCCTTGACCGGCCTTTTTGCCCATACATTCTGTGGAGGCAAGGAGGCGTTAAGCTGCCCTCGCGGTTCCCGCTGCTTAGAATCCTTGACACTTGTTACCTAAACTTTAATACTTGCGCTATGACTGTTCCCAATATGCTCACGTCTCTGCGGATAATCTTAAGTCCCATTTTTCTGTTTTTCTTTTTTGCTGATACATGGATTGGCATACCCGTATGGGTAAGTGTTGTCGTTACCGTTATTATCTTCGGAATGATCGAGATTTCTGATCTTCTCGATGGTTATTACGCACGGAAACTGAATCAGGCAACGGATGTGGGAAAGATGCTCGATCCGTTTTCTGATTCCTTAAGCCGGCTTACCTATTTTCTCTGTTTTACGGTGTTCGGCAGGATGCCGTTGTGGGTTTTCTGTGCCGTGCTTTACCGTGATCTCGGGGTTGCTTTTATTCGGCAGCTTATGGCCAGGCGGGGAACCGCGATGGCGGCCCGGTGGAGCGGTAAATTGAAAGCGCTGGTATACGCCGCCTCCGGACTGTTCGGACTTGGGGTGATTTCTCTGAGCAGGCTGTCACTGCTGCCGGTTGTACTACCTGTTCTGAATACCATCGTGGACATACTATTCGTGATAACCGCAGCGACGGCAGTGTGGACCCTCATCGATTATGCTTCGGCTTTACGGATACAAAAAAGTGGATGATCTCTCCTCCCTCTCTGAGGACGCTGCAAAATCGCTCCGTTTCTTGCTCACCGATATCGACGACACACTCACCGATGAGGGCAGGCTTCCGCTGAATGCTTACACCGCCCTCTGGAAACTCAAAGAAGCCGGGCTCATTATCATTCCTGTTACAGGACGTCCGGCAGGGTGGTGTGAATGTATTGTTCGGCACTGGCCTGTAGACGGCATAATCGGTGAAAATGGTGCATTTGCATACTACATGGATGGTCCGGTACTAAAGCGGATGTATCATCCGTCAGTCCCCAGGGAGGACCGGGGAGAGAAATTCTCGGCAATTCAGGAAGCTGTGCTTCAAGCTGTTCCGAAAGCCAGGATCGCGAAGGACCAGTATTGTCGGATGTTCGACCTGGCCATCGACTTTGCGGAAGAACCGCCCAGGTTATCCCTATCTGATGCCCGGCGCATACGGGATATCTGCGAATCCTTCGGAGCACATGCGAAGGTCAGCTCAATCCATGTGAATACGTGGTTCGGTGATTATGACAAGCTGGATATGTCCCTCTTGTTTCTGCACAAGCGGTGGGCGATGGATGATTCAGATGTTAAAAAGCATGCTTGTTTCTGCGGTGATTCTCCAAATGATGAGCCGATGTTCGCTTTTTTCCCGATATCTTTTGCTGTGGCAAATATAGATTTGTTTGCAGATGATATGGATGATAAACCCGCCTTTCGAGCATCCCGAAAGTCCGGAAAAGGATTTTTTGAAATAGCGGAAAAGCTGCTTTTTCTGCGAAAAAAGTGATTTTTTATTGAAAACAAATTGACACAGTTACGAGAATACGATATATTTCCATTCAGCCTCTTAAACAACGGCGATAAGCTGTAGAGGATACGGATGCTTACGTTGTTGTTTTTGATCATTTAAAACTGTTTATTTAGTTTTGGATTATTGACACAACTTTATCAAGTTGCTATACTACACTTCTGTCCCCAGAAATGGGCCGGAAAGTATATGTTCTTTTAAAGATAATAGGGAAGGAAGAGAAGCGGGTCAAAGAAAGATGGGGAAAGAAATAGAAGAGAAGAGCTCCCTTCGGGGGGCTTAGAATATGATGGAGAGTTTGATCCTGGCTCAGAACGAACGCTGGCGG
>JAJSAL010000045.1 GCA_024274705.1 Spirochaetota bacterium | reverse complement strand
GCCGAAGCTGAAATACAGCTCCTCCTCCGTCACAGCGGTAATGTGAGGTATGCCGTTCCCGTCACGTTTGATATCCACTTTAAATTTCATGCTCTCCTCCTGCTGAAGCATAAGTCGGTCAAGAATAATGTGTCAAGATTTTTAAGTAGAAAAGCCGTGAGGGTAGCTCAACAAAATCTTGCCTCCACATAATCTACGGGCGTAAAGGCCGGTCAAGATTTTTAAGTAGAAAAGCCGTGGAACGGCGGCTAAAGGGGAAGGGTTTCCGTTTCTTCCATAAACCGGATCGTGTCTTCCCTGGAAACGATACCCGCATCCGAACCCAGTCCCTGGATGACAAGGGCTCCCGCTGCAGCCCCGAGCCGGCCTGCGCCCTCCAGGTCCCACCCCAGGGCCAGGCCGGTGATAAAACCGGCGCAGTATGCATCACCGCACCCGGTGGAATCCACGACTTCCGCCTTGAAAGCGGGAATGCGGATCTCCTTCAGCCCGCCGTTTTCGTACCATGCGATGCTGCTTCCTGCTCCTCCCATCTTCAGCACCGTATGCTTTGCCCCTTTATCGAGAAAATAACGGATCACATCTTCCCTCCTGGACAAACGGCAGATCATAGCGGCCTCTTCAAGACCGGGCATAAAATAGTCTACCCATGGCAGGCAGAGTTCCACTTTTTCTTTGAGGTCCGGGGTGTTCATGGCCAGGAGATCGTAGGTGGTGGTCACCCCCTGTTCCTTCGCACACTTAAACGCATCTCTCATGGGCTCTCCGTCGAAATCCGGCATCAGCGGTGTGCCGCCGATGTGGAGAAAATCGGCAGCTGCCACGGCGGCGGGATCGATATCTTCACTTCTGAATACCCGGCTTGCTCCGGGAACATGAAGGGCAGGGCGCTCCCCATTCGGACGGATGGGCAGCATGGTCGAAGATGTCTGAGCTTCCGGTTTACGGACCAGCCCGGCGGTATCGATGCCGAAGCCTTTCATGGTGGACACGATGAAATCTCCCAGGTTGTCCTTCCCTATGGCTCCTGAAGCATAGACTTGCATCCCCAGTTTTGCCAGGTCCACGCTGGTTCCGGCGGCAGTACCTGCCACGGTCAGACGGATCTCTTCAAGGATTGCAAGATTCTGGCCTTCCGGTATACCGGAAACCGGCCGGCCTAACACATCGGCGATATGAATACCGCAGCTGAATACTTTTGCCATGAAACGCTCCTTGTTGATTTCTGGTGAGCTGTTTCTACTATAATGAGAACATGTAAAAACTGACAGACCTTCCATGGGCACCGCCGAAAGGCAGGATACCGAACATCATTCATCCCAGGAAAACCATCCATGCAATTGGGAATTCTCCTCATTTTGAATCTATTTGACGCGGGGAACAAACCGGTATATGCTGGAGCCTGCATAGAGTTCTTTTAAAATCGAGGGGGGTTTTACAATGAGTACGGCGAATTTAGAGATGTCCGACGTAAAGCTGAAAAAGGGTATCAATCTCTGGACCCTGGTAACGATCATGATCGGTATCAACATCGGGGGTTCCCTTTTTGTACTCACCGGTGTTGCAGCGGGCTTAACCGGACCGTCCCTCATCCTTGCACAGCTTGTATCGGCACTGCCGATCCTGCTGGCACTTGTTCCCTACTTTACCCTCTCTTCCGCGGTACCTGCCACATGCGCCAGTTATCAGTATGCCAAGCTCTTTTCCAAACCCATGGCTTCTGCGGCCTGGATGGTTCTTTTCGTTGCCATTCCGTTGGGCGCCCTGCCCCTCTTCGCCATTGCCACCGGTAATTTTGTGGCAATGATCGTACCCGGTCTGCACCCGACTGTTACTGCCATTATCGTGATGACGGTATTTTTCCTCATCAATCTCCTGGGAATAAAACCGGTCAGCTGGATACAGTTTGCAACGGTGGTCATCCTGTTGATCGCCTTAATTACATTTATCGTACCCGGTCTGCCCAGGGTCCGGTCGGAAAACCTGACTCCCTTTTTCTCAGGTGGTGTTATCGGATTCATGGGAGCGGCAGCCCTCATGTTTACTCTCCTCGCAGGAGGCCTGTTCGGGATCGAGATCGGCGGAGAAGTACAGGATGCCAGGGCGACCATCCCGAAAGCTCTGCTCATCAGTAAAGTCATCGTCCTGGGTATCTATATTCTCCTGGAGATCGTCGCCGTAGGAGTCATCAGTTTCAAGGCCTTTGCGGATGCGGAGAACCTGAGCGTTCCGGCGGAAGTCATTCTTTCCGGGCCGGCTCTCACTTTCTTTATCGTAGGCGGAGGAGTCCTTGCATGTGTTACGACGATCAATCTTATCCTTGCAGTTGCAGGGAGGTACATCCTGGCCTTCTCCTACGACGGCTACTTTCCGGGCTTCTTCAAGCAGGTGAGTAAGAGGTACGGAACCCCCCACTGGGGGCTGACACTTGCATTCGGCCTGACTGTTGTCATGCTCATCCTGAACTATGCGATTCAGATTCCTTTAATCGTCATGGGACAGATACTGAATTTCGGTCTTCTTTTTATGATCACCCTGGTGCTCTTTGCCGCGATCCGGCTTCCGAAGAAACACCCGGATGTCTATGCCCAGGCGGAAATGAAGTTCAAGCCGGTTACGATTTTTGTTACCTCTTTGTTTGCGATTATCATCAACATCGTGTTTATGGCGGTTCTTGCCTACGGTATGATGACCTCGGACAATGCAAAGTGGGCGTTCCCGATGTTCGTGATTGCCGTGATCGCCGGACTGATCGTATATTATAGTAAGAAACGCGGTGCCGGAATGCCGGATTAACAGGTTACGTGATTTCTGAAAAAATCTGTATCCTGTTCCGCCCGGTACTCTTCGCGTAATACAATGCTCTGTCCGCATCTTTGATCAATGAATGACGGTTTGTTGCCTGAAAAGGTACGATGGAAGCTATACCCATACTCACAGTTACAAACGTACCGTATGAGTCGTCTCTTCGTATCCCCATGTTCCGGATCTCTTCCTGGATCCTTTTCGCCACATGACGGGCCCCGGTTATACCGGTTTCAGAAAGGATGACGGCAAATTCTTCACCGCCTAACCTGGCTGTCAGGTCCCCCGGCCTGCTTCCATGTTTCTGCAGTGCTGATGCGATATCGATAAGACATCTGTCCCCGTATTGATGGCCGTGATTATCATTGAGCGCTTTAAAGTGGTCCACATCCAGCATGATCAGAGAGAGAGGTGTCGCTTTCCTCTGGTTCCTGCTTAATTCTTTTGCAAGGAAGCGGTCGAAATGATAACGGTTGGTAAGGTTCGTCAGGCTGTCTTTCCGCGAATACGTTTTGTAAACCCCCATCCGGTATATTATTGCGTCAGTATAAAAATATAATGACCAGGCACAGGCAATGGGGAGAATGAAGTACATGATTCCGGACCATGGAATTACTCCTACGATTCGGAGAAAGTCGATAATGGCGGCCGTGTTAGCTGCTACCCACCCTATTACGAAGTACTTCGCCCGTTTATTTCCCTTAAGCCAGGAACGAAAGGAGATATATGAAGAGTAAACCGGAGCGAATAAAAAAAGAACCAGGCCGATAAAGACCTTGAAAACAAGCGGTCCGAAGGTACCCGGGACAATGAGAAAAGTGAGATATTGAAGGACCTGGAGAGTCCTGTCGGTTCTTACAGACAACCTTTCGGTGTGCAGGAAAACCCTCAGCAGTTTTATGCCTGAAAACATTACAAGGCTTATCGAGGCGAGATCAACAATGTTATATATAACAACCGGCAGCGGGCCGACGGCCGTCTGGATAAACCCGGAACGGATAGCGATAAGGATCGTGAACGCAGCGAGATAGATGGAAAACCAGAATTCCGCAGGTTCTCCCAAGCGTATACCGATTTTAATAAAATGAACAAAAAAGAATAATGCCGCTCCGAAAAGAAGGCCGTACAGGATAAGAATCTTCCGTTCATAGCCGATAAATCCTTCCAGCTGCCACAGGGTCAGCAATATCGTCATGGCTGACAGGGGCGAATAGATTCGCATGTAGTAATAATTATCACTGCCCGGTTCCACAGGCAGGGCGAAAACAAAACGGCGGTAAGGAAATGCCACGTCAGGGTCGGACGCGCCTTCACCTGCTTTCAGCTCCGTATACGAACCTCCTGTTTCAGGGCGAAAGAGAGAGACCTCGTCAAGAATAGGATAGTTTACAGTAAGGAAAAGGTTTTGAACGTTCCCCGGGTTGACCAGCCGGAACCGGACCCACACGGGAACCCGCAGTATCCCCAGGTTGGGATGAGTTCCCTGGTACGAAATGAAAAGGTCCTTCCGGTCCCCCTGCGCAATAATGTCGGAGAGGGAGTATGCCGAACTGTCGTCGATAAAGATATCCAGGCGGGTGGAAAGATCGATCCTGCCTTTTTCAGAAAAATCAAGGGTTACGGAATCAGCCGCTGTTACTGGAGAAGGTAACAGGAGGAGGAGTGCGGCTGAAAAGTATATCAATACCCTGGCAAACATAATGCGGTCGTCTCAGGATGAGCATAATTTGCATGATAAAAAAACTCAATCACTCCACCCGGTATTAGTTCCCCGGCCGTTCTCTCCTGAAAGACATGACATTACTTCGTCTGGTAAGTATATTTTACATACAGAAGGAGGTACCTATGGATCTACCCTCGACACTGGGAGCGCTGAAACAATCCGGTTACAGGAGAAGGACCGTAAAGGAAGAAATGCGCTCAAATCTTCTCAGCAGGATAAAAAACGGGGAAGAACTCTTTCCCGGTATTATAGGTTACGGTAAAACCGTTATCCCCGGAATAGTCAATGCCATTCTCTCGAAACACGATTTCATCCTTTTGGGACTTCGCGGACAAGCCAAGTCCCGGCTGCTCCGCAGCCTCGTCTCGTTCCTCGATGAGAAGATCCCTGTCATAGAGGGTACGGATATCCCTGATGACCCCTTAGAGCCGGTTACAAAAGCCGGAAAGCTCCTCGTGGCAGGGGAAAAGGATGACTGCCCTGTATGCTGGACATCCAGGGAGGAGCGGTTCAATGAAAAACTGGCAACCCCGGACATCACCATCGCCGATCTTATCGGTGATATAGATCCTATCAAGGCGGCACGGGAAAAAAAGGACCTCTCTGACGAGGAAGTTATACACTTCGGCATTGTTCCCAGGACGAACCGCGGGATTTTTGCACTGAACGAACTCCCAGATCTTCCTTCACGGATACAGGTGGGGCTTCTGAACATCATGGAGGAGAAAGACATACAAATCCGGGGATTTCCTCTCCGTCTTCCCCTGGACATCTGTATGGTATACACGGCCAATCCGGAGGATTATACCAACCGGGGTTCCATCATCACCCCCTTAAAAGACCGGATCAACTCGCAGATTATCACCCACTATCCGGAGAACTTAGGTGAAGCAATCCGGATTACCGAACAGGAAGTCCGGATGGACCGGAACTCCACGGTGAGCCTCCAAATGCCCCGGTTGTTCAGAGAGCTAATCGAGGAAGTGGCTTTTTCCGCCAGGAACAGTGAATATGTAGACCAGAAATCCGGGGTGTCGGCGAGAATGTCGATTTCCCTGATGGAAAACGTCTTAAGCAACATGGAGCGGAGGGCGCTGATACATAAAGAGAATACGAGTCATCCCCGGATCGGAGATCTCCATGCGGCCCTTCCCGCTATTACAGGAAAGGTGGAACTGGTTTACGAAGGGGAGAAAGAGGGTAACGTCCTGGTGGCAAAGAAACTGATAGGGGATGCTGTAAAGACGGTGTTCAGAAAATATTTCCCCGTACCGGAGTATGGTAAACAGGAAGGGGGAAATGAAAACAGTATGTATAAGCGCATTCTCGAATGGTTCTCTTCGGGAAACGCGGTACAGCTCACGGACGACCTGGCATCCCGGGATTACCACCTGCGTTTAAAAGATGTGTGGGACCTGGAAAAACTCGCAGATCTCTATCTGGAAGACGTACTCGAACATAATGACGGATTGGGAATGGAGCTCCTCCTGGAGGGTCTGCATCAACATTCCATGATCAGTAAGAAAGAATCGGGTATGCACGTAGCCTATCAGGATATGCTGAAGTCTATGTTCGATCAGTTCGAACGGGACGAAGTATAGATGGAATGGGAATACCTTAAAAGACAAAAGTGGCTCGATGACGTGCTCCCGGTGCTGAAGGACCTGATGGAACTATTCCACCGGCTTCTCCTGCAGGCCGGGGGGGATGTGAACCAGGCCTTCAAATGGATGAGGTATCTCCAGGAGCAGGGGTATGTCGGCGCTGACGTTGATCTAAAGAAATTTCGGGAAGCTTTGGAGAACGAACAGATCATCTCTGTCGGGGGAGGTAAGGCCGGCCTTACCTCCCGGGGGGAGCGCTGGATTCGTGAAAAAGCCTTTTCTCTCATGTTTTCCAGGCTTAAAAAAGGAGGAAGGGGGAACCACCGGGTACCCCGCGCCGGCGAAGGGCGAGAAAGGCTGACGGAGACACGGCAGTACCGGTTCGGCGACCCGTATACGGGTATCGATATTCCGGCGAGTCTGCAGAACGCTGTTAAAAGGTGCGGTATCGATGATATCGACATGAAGGAAGAAGATCTGCAGGTGTATGAGACAGAACACCTCTCTGCGTGTGCAACGGTTCTGCTCATCGACATCAGTCACAGCATGATCCTCTACGGGGAAGACCGGATAACACCTGCCAAGCAGGTTGCCCTGGCATTTACGGAATTTATCCTTACCCGGTATCCGAAAGATTCCCTGAACATAGCCGTGTTCGGCGATCATGCAAAAGAAATTGCGATAAAGGATATTCCCTACATCACCGTGGGACCTTACCATACCAATACCAAGGCAGGTCTCCAGCTGGCCCGGTCCATTCTGCGCAGGAAACACCAGCCGAACAAACAGATCTTCATGATCACCGACGGAAAACCGTCTGCTATGTACCACCGGGGTATGCTCTACAAAAACCCCTATGGATTCGATCCGAAAATTGTGAGCGGCACCCTGGAAGAAGCATATGTGTGCAGGCAGGTGAATATTCTCATCACTACGTATATGATTACCGAGGACCCTTATCTTGTCTCTTTTGTCGAAAAGCTTTCCGAGGCAAACAAGGGCAAAGCCTATTATTCCACGCCGGACCGGGTGGGAGATTGTATTTTTGTGGATTACCAGAAAAATAAAAGGATGCGGAATTCCTTTTAACCGCATTGATCTGTTTCCAATACTCTCTATGTGATGTATACTTAAGGGAGGAAAAAGTGAAACGAAAAACCATATGCATGTTGATTATTCTCTTTTGCCTGTTTGCCTTCCCGGGATGGGTATACTCTCTCGGGGCTAAAGAGCAGGTGGTAAAAACACTATCCGGAGTAACCAAGGTTGTCTTGAGAAGCGGCGGCACCCTTCACATCACCCAGGGTGGTGATGAAAAGATAGAAACCCATGGGACCGATTACCAGCTCTCTAAACTGAAGACAGCGGTATACGGCGACACCCTGGTTCTGTCTATCGAAGGAATTCAGACGGGTCTCAACCGGGGGAACATTGAGTACTATCTCACCCTGGAAACGATTTCCGGCGTGGAGAACTACAGTACCGGGGACATCCTGGGCGGGCCTATACGGTCGGAGAAGGTAAAGGTGATTGTGAATTCAACCGGAAACATCACTCTCTCCAGCCTGGATGCCGGGAGGGTCTTTATCGAAAGCAACGGATCCGGGGATGTACAGATCCAGGGCGGCAGCTGCGGTATACAGTATGTAACGCTGAACAGTACAGGCGATTACCATGCACCTTCCCTGAAATCCAGCAGAAGCGAAGTACGGGTTGACGGTTCCGGCAGTGCCGTGATCTGGGTAACCGATAATCTGGATGCCGTATTGCTGGGAAGCGGCGATCTGGAGTATTATGGAGAACCCGTTTTAGACCGGGAAGTCAACAAGGGTACAGGAAGCATACGGGCACTGGGCAAAAAGTAGAGACCATACGGGAACACATGAAAAATCGAAAACTCCCAGCATCACCCGGACATTCCCTCGATTCATTATTTTTTCGGAATACCGCCGGTATATCTGCTGCGGAGTTTTTCTGGGGACTCGGGCTGCCGGTCCTGGTGGAATCCACCTTTCTTCAGCTGTATCTTCGGAAACTGGGAGCATCCAACCTCCTGATAGGAATGGTTCCCGCCATACTCTTTGCCGGGCTCTCGGTGTTCGGTTTGTTCTCCGGTTACCTCACATCCCACCTGGAATCGAAACGGAAAGCTATTATCGTCACCCACGTGTTCGGATCTCTTCCCTTTCCCCTCCTCGGTATTGTTCTCCTGGCAACGGGCTTCAACTCCCTTTCCATACCCATGTTCTTTGTTTCATATGGCCTTTTTTCTGCATTGTTAGGGCTGATGGTGCCTCTCTGGCAGAATTATATCGTCAAGATTTTTTCAGAAACCAGGGCGGTCCAGGGCCTTTCGATTATGTGGATAGTACAGAATATAACAAAAATCATAAGCAGTTTTATCATTGCCCGGGCTGTCGACCGGTTTACTATTACGGCGCAATCCTCGGGATTTATCTTTATCCTGGCCGGGTTATCCTGTCTCGTGGGATCTTTTTGGTTTCTCGTAACACGCGAAGGAGAACGGGAGCAGGAGGAGGAACCGGTGGAGAGGGAAGTAAATTTTTTCCGCCACCTGTTCAGAGCGGGGAAAACCTCTCTGAAGGATAAAAATTTCATTTTTTTCCTGGTAAGCGACATCGAAACCTACGCTATCCTGGGGACAGTCGCGTTTTATGCGAATTACGCTGTTGAACACCGCGGTATCAGTATAGCCGCGGCTTCCGGACTGTTTATTGCCTTTTACTATATCGGGGGATTTGCCGCCAATGTCTTTCTCGGATCCCTCGATCTGCTGCCCTTGAAAAAAAAGTTCTATCTTTCGAAAGTTTTCAGCATCTGTGCTTTGGTGTTGCTGATCCTCTTCGGCGGTCTCTGGTCCTTCCTCACGGCAAGTCTGTTTATGGGTTTTTCCCGGTCAAACCGGAGTCTTCTTTACCCAGTGGCGGTAAAACAGTTGGTAAAAAACAGGGATGTCACCGATCATTTCGCCCTGGCCTATGTAATCCAGCTTCCTGTAAGTGTAGGGCTGCCCCTGTTGAGCGGGCGTTTCCTGGACCTCCTAAGCGGATATGGATTGTTATCGTACAAGCTTCTCTTCACGATTATGATCGGTATAGTTGCCATGAGTACCGTGTTTCTGTGGAAGACGTCGTTTTCTACTTGAATACGGACTTGCTTTGATCGTGGAGCTCAACTTCCGACATATCGAACAGGTTGGATTCGAAGATATCATGATCATCTTTTGAGAGTTTGACATAGTACAGCTGAAGGACGCCCTGTGTGATCAATCCGGCAAGATGTTCTTTACTGAATACTTCGTTTTTATTTTTCACCAGGGTACCGTTTTCGTCATATACGTCTGAATAGAGTACGGACCCCGGCTTGATGTGATCCGTCCGGATGACATGCCTGCCGCCTTCGAGGAGCTGAAGGTTCAGGATCTGCATACCCTTGAGCATGGTCGGAACAGGTTCGATATCTTTCGTATCCTTATGCTTCCTCAGTATCCTTTTCAGCTTTTCAGAACCGCTTAAAACCTTGATATTGTGCTGCGACATGCCCCTGACATCCTTGTAAAACGAAAAGAACCCTATGGCCGTAGCAGCATCGATTTCCATATCGTCTATGGAAAAGAACATGATAAGGACCCGTTTCATCGAGCTTTTTCGAAGCAGCGCAACATCCAGGAGTCTATGCTTTACGGAGTTAACGAAGTCCCCGTGGAATGACTCGTGAATTTCGATAATGATGATATCGTCCTTGATATATATTTCACTTCGTCCGTTGTGGGCATCATCGGTAATAGTATACTTGAGTTTAAATACATCGAAGATCGCCTTTTTCAGTTTCGGGAGTTCGATAGGTTTGAGGATATACCCCTTAGCCCCCTGTTTCAGGGCCTCCCGAACGACGTTTTTATCACCGATGGAAGAGAGAATGATCACCGGTATTGTTGAAAGGTATGGATCCTTGGATAAACGGAGAAACAGTTTTCCTCCTTCCGTCCTGTTCATTGCCAGGTCCAGGAGGATCAGCTGAACCTGTTCCCGTTTGCAGTATTTCAACGCATCGATGTAGCTGTAGGCCGAGAGGATATTGAAATTGAAGCCTTTATCGATGTCCACCAGGTACCGGTGGAGGAGGATCTGGGCCTCCTTGGAACTATCGATAATGAGAATCGTACGACTTTCCATCGATAAAAGTGTAAGCGATGGGTACAGAATGTCAAATCTTTTTCTCTCTCCACCCTTTCCATTTTCCGTGGGAATCACGATTTGCGGAACACAACCCCGGTGTCTATACTCTAGAGCATGCAGTTTTTAATCGACCATTGTACAGGATGAAGGCATTGTAAAAGGCGGAATGATGAAGTATGAATCGGAAAGTATGGCCCCTGCACGCTCTTCGGAGATGAACAGGCAGCACATTCAACTTCGGCACGATCTGCAGGAACGGGTTAAAGAACTCACTTGTCTGTATGGATTTACCCGTATCATCGGGAGAAATGGCATATCACTGCCGGAGATATACCAGGGGTTGGTAGATATTATTCCCCTGTGCTGGCAGTATCCTGAAATTGCCCATTCGCGACTTACAATCAAGGATAAAGCGTATACGTCGGAAGGTTTCAAGGAAACCGGGTGGAAGCAGTCCGCACCGGTCCGTTATTTCAATAACCCCATTGGTGTCCTGGAAGTGTTTTATACAGAAAAAAAGCCCGTTCTCGATGAGGGCCCGTTTTTAAAGGAGGAGCGGAATCTTATTAACGATCTGGCTGACCGTACGGGGAGAATCATCGAAAAGTTCGTTGCGGAACGAAAGCTTCGAAAAGTAAAAAAGATCCTGTCAAAACAGAAACAAAAACTGGAACAGAAAAACATTGCTCTCCGGGAGATTATCTCCCAGATCGCGGCGGAAAAATACCGGACAGAAGAGCTTTATAATAACAATATGCGGAAACAGCTCATCCCTATTCTCAACGAGATGGAAGCCAGCGGTATGCCCGGGCACTTTATCCGGCGGATCGAACAGTGCCTGAAAGATATCACCTCGCCGCTCTACCGCCATCTCGAAGAGGCTGCAGTTTTTTCCCACAGGGAAAGGGAGATCTGCGGATTCATTAAAAAAGGGATGAAGAACAAGGAGATTGCTTCGCAGCTGAACATCTCTGTTTCGACAGTGAATAATCACCGGACCAACATCCGGAAAAAACTCAACATTACGAACAAATCCATGAATCTCGAAAGTTACCTGGCTAATTTATAGTCAACTTCTTTCCTGTTTTTTATATGTGCCTACTGAGCATGGCCAATTCCTGGGTACTTTTCAGGCATTGCAATCCGAATCCCACCTTACACCATTAATAAGGTAAGGAGAAGATTATGGCAGGATTAAAAGACATTAACATGAAACCGAAGCTTATCATGCTGTTTCTGGCAGTGGGTATTGTTCCCCTGGTGTTCGTCAGTTTCTGGAGCAGCAGGATGACTTCCAATGCGCTGATGGACCAGGCATTCAACGAACTGACAGCTATCCGGCAGATCAAGAAAACCCAGGTGGACCGGTACTTCATGGAGAGGGAAGGCGACATGGGAGTACTCCTGGAAACGGTACGTACCCTGCAGCAGGAGGCGTTTGCCAAGCTGGGGGCGATCCAGGAAATTAAAAAAGACCGGCTCGACGACTATTTTACGACTTTACAGAACCAACTGAAGATCCTGAAAAACGATCCCTATATACAGGGTGCTTTTACCGCCTTTCACCAGGCATACGTTGGCGCCGGGAACGGAGTAAACAGCAACGCCTGGCGCAGCACTGCAGGGCAGTACGATGGGAGACTGAAGGACATAACTGAAGTCAACGGCTGGTACGACCTGTTTCTCATCAGCACCGATGGAGACATCGTGTATACTGCTGCCAGGGAATCCGACCTGGGTATGAATATCCCGGGAAGCAGCCTGCGCACTTCCCCCATAAACGTTGCCTTTGAACGAGCCCGCGCCGCAGGGGCGGAAGATATCGTGTTCGCCGATTTCGCCCCTTATGCACCTTCCGGCGGAGAGCCGGCCGGGTTTTTAATGGCCCGGATACGGAACCGGGGAGGAGCTCTCCTGGGATACGTCGCCCTTCAAATCCCTATCGACAAGATCAATACCATCATGCACCAGAGGTCCGGTATGGGAGAGACCGGAGAGTCCTACCTGGTAGGGGAAGACCTGTTGATGCGGTCCGATTCGTACCTGGACCCTGAAGGGCACTCCGTTATCGCGTCGTTTGCCAACAATACCAAGGTGGATACAGATGCAGTGAGGCAGGCGCTTCAGGGTATCGATGGTGACGGGGTGATAATCGGTTACAACGGTAAATCCGTCATTTCCAGCTGGCAAACGGTGGACCTTCCCGGAGGTGTGCACTGGGCCATGATGAGTGAAGCTGACGTAGCGGAGGTGTTCGTTCCAAAAGATGAACAGGGTGTAGACTTCTATGCAAAATTTATCGGGAAGTATGGGTATTATGATCTGTTCCTCATCAATCCCGATGGGTACGTATTCTACACGGTGACGAAGGAAGCGGATTATCAATCCAATATGGTGAACGGAAAATTCTCAGGATCCAACCTGGGGGAACTGACCAGGGAAGTACTGGATACAAAAACGTTCGGCATTGCCGATTTCGAACCCTATGAACCGAGTAACGGAGAGCCGGCTGCGTTTATGGCACAGCCTGCGGTATATAACGGCGCAGTGGAAATCATTGTCGCGCTGCAACTTCCCCTGGAGGGAATCAACGCCATCATGCATGAACGGACAGGAATGGGAGAAAGCGGAGAGACCTACCTGGTGGGAAGTGACCTGCTGATGCGGTCCGACTTGTTCCAGGACCAGGTGAACCATACTGTTGCCGCGTCATTTGCAGACCCGGGAAAAGGGAGCGTGGATACCGAAGGGGTGCGTGAGGCACTGGCAGGAGTAGTGAATGCGAAAGTGATTACAGACTACAAAGGCACCCCGGTTCTCTCTTCCTTTACGCCAATACAGATACACGATATAACATGGGCACTCCTCGCGGAGATAGACCGGGCGGAGGTACAGAAACCGATACGTTCACTGGTATTCACCATGATCATCGTTGGTATCGTTATTGCGGTGGTGGTGGTACTGGTGGCGCTGTTTATGGCCATCAGTATTGCGAAGCCGATTACCAAGGGCGTGGATTTTGCCAGGCTTATCGCCGATGGGGACCTGACCGGTGAGCTCGATGTAGACCAGAAGGACGAGATCGGCCAGTTGGCAGGGGCCCTGAACGCCATGATAGCCCGCCTCCGGGACGTAGTGTCCAGTGTGATGGAAGCATCCGGCTTTGTATCCTCCGGCAGCCAGGAGCTCAGTTCTTCGGCGCAGCAGATGTCCCAGGGAGCCACCGAGCAGGCCGCCTCGGCGGAAGAGGTCTCGTCCTCCATGGAAGAGATGGCATCCAACATCAGTCAGAACGCGGACAATGC
>JAJSAL010000044.1 GCA_024274705.1 Spirochaetota bacterium | reverse complement strand
TGTCTGACGGAATAACGCTCCCTGGATAGTTATGGGTATGGCGTCCCGCCCCCGCTGTTATCCTCGTCGGTTTTTCAGAGCTATCAGGCGTATCCCTTCCAGGGTAAGCCATGGATCGATTGCCGAGAAGTAATCAGTAAGGGGAGCCATCAGTGGCGCAAGTCCGCCTGTAGCAATAGCTTTAGCTTCGGTGCCCATCTCTTTCCGCATCCTGTCTATCATTCCTTCCACCATGCTCAGGTTGCCAAGAACGATCCCGGATTGAATGGATTCCGGCGTATTCCTGCCGATGCATTTCGCCGGAGGTGATATGTCGATGTTGGGAAGCTGGGCCGTGTTGCCTGCAAGGGCGGCTGCGGAGAGTCCCATTCCCGGTGCTATGGCTACACCTAAGAACTCGAGCTTCCCGGTTACCGCCGTAAGGGTCGTAGCGGTTCCGAAGTCGACGATGATGCATGCATCGTTGAACCGGGAATGGGCAGCCACAGCGTCTGCTATCAGGTCCGGTCCCACCTCCGCCGGATTATCTACGGCAAAGGAGAGACCCGTATTGATTGTATGGTTGATGATAACCGGAACGTTTTTTGTCTGTTCTCCCAGCATCTGACTTATCCCACCGGTAAGGGGAGGGACAACGCTGGAAATATACACCTGATCCGGAGAATCAAGTTCCAGGCCGGCTTCGTGCAGGAAATGACGAAACAGAACCCGGTACTCGTCGGGCATCTTTTCCTGGACAGTACGGATACGCCAATGATGCTTCCATGTGCCCTGGTCATAGATGCCTATGACGATATTGGTATTCCCGATATCAACCGCTAACAGCATGATCAACTCCTTGTTTATGCCGAATCCCCGCTCAAGAACCGGTAAGCGGTAAGAACATAGATACAGGCCGCTTCGTATAATTCATCGGTATCGATATATTCATCCGTCCGGTGGGGCATATGCCGCGGACCCGGTCCGTTTACCAGGGAAGGAATCCCTCTCCATGCCCGTAAAAAGGTTCCGTCCGTAGCACCGGGGACCCCGTTGTAAACAGGCGCTTTACCTGTTATGTCCCTGTAGGCTCCTTTCGCATACTGTACTATGGGTTCTGTTTTTTCCATAGAGACAACGGGCCGGTCTTCGATAAAATCAATTTCCGCCGAAAAATCAGGATCGCTCTCTGCGAGTTCTGTGAGAATTTCCTTGAGCCGTGTTCGGATATCGTGGTGATTCTGGGCGGGTACGGTACGTATATCCAGATATCCTGTAGCTGTACCGGGCATCACATTGAGCTGGGCCGGTTCTCCAGGGGGAGGTGCGTGAATGACGGTAAAGGTGATAGAAGGAAATCCTAAAAACGGGTCTTCACCGCAGCGGGATATTTCCTCTGTCTCGTAGCGTTCGTATGCCAGGATGATTCGCGCCAGCCTGGTGGCGGGATTGATGCCTGTCCTGGGCATGGCTCCGTGGGCCATTCTCCCATTGACCCTCACCAGGGCCCGGATGGCCCCTTTCATGCTCAGGCAGAGCTGGTTTTCCTCCGGTTCGGACAGCAGGGCTGCATCCACCCCATCTGCGTGGCCTTTCCGGATGTAGTCCTTAATACCGATCATCATGCCTTCTTCATCGCAGACAATGGCAAGTTTTAGTTTTCCGGAAAAGGGGACACCACTCCGAAGGAGGGCTTTCCCTGTGATAAGGTTCACCGCAAGGCCTCCTTTCATGTCGCAGGAACCCCGGCCGTATATTCTTCCATGTTCCATGACAGCTTCGAATGGAGGGTGTTTCCACAGAGAATGATCCCCCTCGGAAACCACATCGGTATGTCCTTCCAGGAGGAGACATCTGCCTTGTCTGCCGGAGTCAATGAGAGCACTGACATTCTCCCGTCCCGGTTCCACTTCTTCGACAACCGCGGGAACACCCAACTCCTCTTCGATCCATTCCGCGATAAACCGAACCGTCTCTTTTTCGGTGTTCCCCGTTTCCGGCCGGATAACCGAATCGATTCGCACCAGGTTCCTGGTTAGTTCGATCAGTTCATCCCGGTCAACAGCTTCAATAAGAATCTTTTCTTCGGAACTGATCATGATGTTCCCCGCCGGTGTACCGCATCCGCCGTGGATACCAGCCGGGTGATGGTCGTGTTTACCGGTACAGGGATCCCCGCCCGCTCTGCTTCCCGTAGTATTGCACCGTTGATGAACTGAATTTCCGAGGTTCTTTTCCTGTCGAAATCCTGAAGCATGGAAGAGCGGTTAAGGGCTGTTTTCCCGGCGACATCGAACACCGCTGCCACCGGATCATCGTATGTCAGGTGCACACCCATGGCGCCGGCTACAGATACCGCCTCCTCCACGAGTTCCCTTACCAGGCTCCGGGTCTCTTCGAAATCAAGGAGCTCTCCGTTTTTCAGACCGGTGAGTGCGGTAAGGGCGTTGATCCCCACATTGATGATGAGTTTGCTCCAGATAAGATCGTGTATCCGTTTTTCGATATGTGCTTCGAATCCAGCCTGTTCGAGACATCGTATAAAGGGTTTAAGCTTTTCGTTGTTCATGTCGGACATGCTTAAGTATGTAGGTCCCCTTCCGGCGTGACGTATACGGCCGGGACCCAGGAAGGTCGCCCCTTCCGAGGTTACCCCTGCTGCCGTACGCTCTTTTCCGAACACATTTCTCAGGATCTCCTCGTTTCCATACCCGTTCTGCAGGGTTACCACAACGGCATCCCGGGATACCGTCGTTTTAAACTGCCGGGCAACCGACTCGGTGGCCGTGGACTTTACAAACACGATAAGAACGTCCGCATCAGCGATTCCCGCCGGATCGGTTGTCGCGAAAGGGTGAACCCGCTCTTCCCTGTTTTCAGCCGGCTCTTCGATAACCAGCCCCTTGGCATTAATTGCGTCTACGTGTTCATGATAGATATCGTAAAGCAGCACGTCGCATCCGGCTGCATGTAAATAACCTCCGTAGAGAGAGCCCATGGCCCCGGCGCCTATCACTGCTATGTTCATGACCCGGGCACCTGATCCGATTTCCCTTTGGATAGTTCTGTATAACTTGTTACACCACAGATGGATGTCGCCGATTTGACAGCCTTCAGAATAGCCCGGGATACTGCTTCGGCCGCAAGGATGCATACCGCATTTAACGATGCCTCGATAGACCCCGCAGACATGCAGAACAGGGTGTCCCCGTCTGTCAGAGTGTGGGAGGGGATGATCGTTCTTGCCATACCGTCGTGGGCAACCATTGCCACCCGTTTCGCCTGTGCTTTTGTCAGTTTTGCATTAGTGGCTACCACCCCGATGGTTGTGTGCTTGATGAAATCATCCGCTGCTTTTTCCGGGTGCCTGGAAAGAATATCGAGAATTGAAAGAAAGGATGTACCCTCCGGACCTAAGGCCCCGGCTATGATTTCGCCTGATACCGGGTCGACCACGTTTCCTATGCTGTTTACCGCGATAAGAGCCCCTAGGATCAAGCCGTTTCGGTTGATACCGGCTGTACCGATTCCTCCTTTCATCACTGCAGAGCCTCCGCCGGCTATTCCTACCACGGCACCGGTTCCTGCACCGACGGTTCCCTGTTCCGTATTGGAATCGCTCATGTTGAGACAGGCATCATATCCCATCTGTTTGTCCGGGCGTCGTTTGGCATCACCGATGAGCAGATCGAACAGAATTGCGCCGGGAACAATGGGAACGTGAGCGAAACCGGTGTCAAACCCGATCTTCCTCTCTTCAAGGTACTGCATCACCCCATCGGCCCCTGCCAGGCCGAAGGCGCTCCCGCCTCCTATATATACGGCGTGGGCAACGGGAACAACATTTTCCGGATTAAGAAGGGTAAGCTCCCTGGTTCCGGGTGCTCCGCCCCTGCAGTCCACACCGGTCACAGCGCCCTGCTTGCAGGTCACAACAGTACAGCCCGTTCCCGCCTGCAGGTCCTGTGCATGACCGACCAGTATTCCCGGTACATCTACAATTGCATCTTTCATTCTTTCCATCCTACAACCCGGCAGTTTTCAGGGGAATCACTTTCCCTGTATTGTTACAGAATAGAATAGCCTTCGAGGGATTGTCAACAAACGGGAATTTGGTGAATAATACAGAAATATCATCAATGTTGAGGAGTGCCGACAATGAGTGTTCATCCGGAACCGGTTAACAAAGTGCTTATTTCCGATCTGTTGAATATGAAAGGGGAAGGCAAGAAAATTTCCATGATTACCGCCTATTCATATCCCCAGGGTCTTATAGTGGACGAAGCAGGCATCGATATCATCCTGGTGGGGGATTCCCTGGGTATGGTGGAGCTGGGATACAAAGATACGGTCCCGGTCACCATGGCCGAAATGCTCCATCATACCCGGGCGGTTGTACGGGCGGTTGCACGGGCTCATGTAGTGGGTGACATGCCGTTTATGTCGTACAATATCTCTGTAGAGCAGGCCGTTACCAATGCGGGGATTCTGTATAAAGACGGAGGCGCCGATTCGGTGAAACTCGAAGGGGGGATGGAAATGGCGGACAAGGTTGCCGCTATCCATAAAGCCGGAATACCCGTCTTCGGCCATATCGGTCTTACTCCCCAGACCGCAGCTCTTATGGGAGGGTTTAAAGTTCAGGGAAGGTCCCTGGATAATGCGAAAAAAGTGATGGATGACGCTTTTGCGCTGGAGGATGCAGGTGCCTTCGCCCTGATTCTGGAGGCGATACCCAAACAGCTGTCCCAGTTGATCACCGAAAAAGTCTCGATTCCCACCATCGGGATCGGTGGCGGTGTTTATTGTGATGGTCAGGTCCTGGTTCTTCACGATATGGTGGGCCTGTTCAGACGGTTCACACCGAAATTCGTTAAGGTGTATGCTGATGTATATACTACCCAGTTGAATGCTGTAAAAGAGTTCATCCGGGATATTGAGGATGCAACTTTTCCCGGGGATGATCAGTCGTTTAGTATGAAAGAAGAAGCTGTAGAAGAGTTGAAACAGTCGCTGAAAAAATAACAGTTCAGGAGAGAAGTGTGGCAAAGGGTAAACCCGAATTCGACATAGAGCGGTGCAAAGGGTGTGAACTCTGCATCGGAGCCTGTCCGGAACATATTCTGGCTATGACAGAAATATATAACAGTCAGGGACACCGGTACCCGGAATGCATCGATCCGGATAAATGTACAGCCTGCACATTCTGTGCAATTATCTGTCCCGATCTGGTGGTACGTGTGTGGAAATACAGGAAAGAAACCGTAGGTGAGGGTAAGAAATGAGCACCACAGTTTTAATGAAAGGGAATGAAGCTATCGCGGAAGCGGCAATCATAGCCGGGTGCAGATACTACTACGCTTATCCTATCACCCCGCAGAATGAAATTCCTGCTTACATGTCCATGAGACTTCCCCAGGTGGAGGGAGTTTTTGTGCAGGCGGAAAGTGAAATTGCTTCGATCAATATGGTATTCGGTACCTCCGCCACGGGAAAGAGGGTGATGACTTCATCGTCTTCCCCGGGTATCAGTTTGAAACAGGAAGGCATTTCCTACATGTCCGGGGCGGAGCTGCCGGCTGTGGTAGTGAATATGATGCGGGGAGGTCCCGGACTGGGCAATATATCCGGAGCCCAATCCGATTATTTCCAGGCCACCCGGGGCGGGGGCCATGGGGATTACCGTACCATCGTGCTGGCTCCGAGTACTGTACAGGAGTCGGCAGACCTTACGGTCCTCGCTTTTGATCTGGCTGACCGGTACAGGGTGGTAGCGATGATCCTGGGCGACGGCTACCTGGGGCAGATGTCTGAACCCCTTGTCCTGCCGGAACCCAGCGGGAAAACCTTCGATAAATCCGGATGGACTGTTACAGGGTGTAAAGGACGGGAACCCCGGGTCGTCCGTTCCTTAAGATTGAAGCCGGAAATAAAACTGGAGGAACACAACAAGATGCTCCAGGGACGATACCGGGAAATAGAAGCCGGGGAAATACGGTACGAAACCTATAACGTAGAAGACGCGGATATCGTGATAGCCGCCTTCGGTATTTCTGCACGGATCTGTAAGGCCGCAATAAACGGACTGCGGAAAAAAGGGATCAAAGCGGGGCTTTTCAGGCCGATTACCCTGTGGCCCTTTCCGTATGAACAACTGGCCCGGGACTGTTCCCATGCGGAACGGGTGCTCGTCGTAGAGATGAATGAAGGACAGATGATCGAGGACGTAAAACTCGCGCTGGGCAGAAAAAGGCCCATCACTTTCTACGGCAGATCCGGAGGAACCGTACCTGACGTGGAAGAAATCATGAAGAGGGTAGAACAGCATGATTGATACAAAAGAAGAGATGAAACTGGTCTATTCCAGGCCTCAATCCCATACGGAAAAGCCGACCCATTACTGCCCGGGCTGCGGTCATGGAACGATACATAAATTGATGGCATCTGCAATCGATGAGCTCGGTATACAGGATCAAACCATCGTCGTTTCGCCTGTAGGATGCAGTGTATTTATCTACTACTACATCCTGGCTGACGGCATCGAATCTGCTCACGGCAGGGCCCAGGCCGTGGCAACCGGTTTGAAAAGGGCCCTTCCGGACAAAACGATCATAGCATACCAGGGGGACGGGGACCTCCTTGCCATAGGAACAGGGGAATCCATCCACGCCGCCAACCGTGGAGAGAAAATCACCGTATTCTATGTAAACAATGCCATCTACGGTATGACCGGCGGGCAGATGGCTCCTACCTCCATGGAAGGTCAGAAAACTCAGACCTCGCCGTACGGGCGGGACCCTGTTGAAGCGGGTTTCCCCATCCGTGCCTGCGAATTGATCAATACTCTGGAAGCTCCGGTGTTTATCGAACGGTGTTCCGTTAACAGTGTAAAGAACATCCTGAGGGCAAAAAAAGCTGTTAAAAAAGCCCTGGAAAACCAGGTGAATGGGAAGGGATACTCGTTCGTGGAGTTTCTTTCCATGTGCCCCACCGGGTGGGGAATGACCACACCTGACGCCGCGGACTGGGTGGAGAATGTGATGACTCCCTATTATCCGATCAAGAATTTCAGAGACAGGTAAGGACAGGTACTATGACAGAAGAAATTATTTTCGCCGGGTTTGGCGGACAGGGAGTACTTCTTTCCGGGAGGATCCTTTGTATAGCGGCCATGCGGGAAGGGAAGGCGGTGTCCCATCTTCCATCCTACGGGGCCGAGATGCGTGGAGGAACGGCAAACTGTTCTGTCGTGGTGACCGATGATGAGGTAGCGTCACCGGTCATCCGGAAGCCGTCAATTTGCGTAATCATGAATAAACCGTCCCTGCTGCGGTTCGAACCGGCTGTTCTCCCCGGGGGACTTCTCATCTACAATACTTCCCTTATCGATGTGGAACCCGAAAGGTCGGACATTGAAATCGTACCTGTCAAGGCAAACGATATAGCCGCAGGTGCAGGTTCCTTAAGATCCGCCAACATGGTAACCCTGGGCGTACTATTCAAACTCCGTCCGTACCTGACCAGCCTGGATACGGCGCTGAAAGCCCTTGACGAGGCTGTATCTTCCAGGAACAAAGCACTTAACGCGATAAATCTGCTGGCCATGAAAAAAGGGTTCGACCTGCTGAACGGATCCTAATGCTCAGGCCGTCGAGGTAGGACGGGGTCCTTCAAAATGGATAAAGTCATAATCCGGATAGTGAGAGATGAAAATCGTGATGGATTCTTTGTCCACCAGTTTTTTCTTTAAATCGATCAACAAGTAGTTCCTGAAAAACGCCGCTGGATTGCGGCAAGGCTGCCCGGGGAAATGACATACACTTTTCTCCTGCCCCCGGCATTCGCGAGCCCTCCCGTGGAAAGTTCCAGGGCCAGGACCGCTCCGGAATACAGGGCAAAGGAAAGTCCCACCTGGAAAAGAGAAAGACCCCGCTCCTGTATAAGCAGGGTAAAAACAAGAACGATAATGCCCACAAACAGCCAATGGAGTGTCTGATGTGCTGTATACTTTGCCACTAGTTTTTTGATAATGAAATCCCGAAGGAATGAGAAATATTTCTAATATACTATCCGAAAGGATTCTACATATGTCAATAAATTTCTAAATACTTTGATAAATAGTTAGATGTTTTTCGAATTATTTTATGCCTGAATCGGATGGTCCCGGACGTAGCGTTCTGCAGCAGCCATTACCTTCAGGTTGATATCGATTATATCCTTTCGTTTGATGGAGAGGGGAAGCACCTGTTTCAATGTAGCAATTTGGACTGCACCTGTGAGGAGTGTATATGCAGCGGTAATTGCCACATTTGCCGCAGCGAGCACCCCTTCTTTTTTTGCCAGATCAGTTGCCGGAATGGTGTATACCTGTACATCTTTCCGTTTTACCGCTCTTTTTACAATGGAAGTGTTTACGATGATCAGTCCGCCGGGTTTAACCTGCTCCTCGAAGGTGTCCAGGGAGGGTGTATTCATGGCGATGAGTACATTCGGTTCATCTACCAGAGGAGTACCTATCCGCCTGCCGGATATGATGACCGAAGCGTTTGCAGTACCGCCCCGCATTTCAGGGCCGTAGGAGGGCAGCCACGTGGTATGCCGACCTTCCACGTTGGCACAGTTTGCTATCAGAATCCCGGCGGACATTACCCCCTGACCACCGAACCCGGCTATCTTGATGAATTGATCCTCTACCTTCTTAGCGTGCTTAGGAAGCTCAATCTCTTTTTTTGAATGCAAAAGGGCCAGCACCCGCTCATCATCCATCGGCTGTTGAATAAAACTCTGAGATTCAGCGTCCTCCCTGTTCCTGAAGTTATTCACCGGGAACACCGGCTCGAGCTGATCTTCGATCCACTTTCGGGAATCAACAGCATTCATCTTCCAGTTGACCGGGCAGGGGGACAGCACCTCGACGAAGGAAAATCCTTTTTTCTCCACCTGGTTTACCAGTGCGGTTTTAAAGGCCTTTTTCGCTTTCAGGATCTTGGGTGCCGTTGCAAGGGAAACCCGCTCGATGAACACAGGGGGTGAAAGGGCATTCATCAGCTCCGCCATACCTATGGGGCTCCCGTCCTTTCCTGCCTCCCGCCCGAAGGGTGTTGTCAGGGTTTTCTGCCCGAGAAGGGTAGTTGGGGCCATCTGCCCGCCGGTCATACCGTAGATCGCATTATTGATGAAAAACACGGTGATGTTCTCTCCCCGGTTGGCCGCATGAATGATCCCTCCCAGGCCGATACCCGCAAGGTCGCCGTCACCCTGGTAGGATATGATGATTGCGTCGTCTAAAGCCCTGCGCAGTCCTGTGGCTACAGCGGGTGCACGTCCGTGGGCGGCCTGGATGTTTCCCGTGTCAAAATAGTAGTAGCCGAATACGCTGCATCCCACAGGAGAGATGAAGATCACCCGGTTCTGGATGTCCAGCTCGTCGATTACTTCTGCGATCAGCTTATGAGCGTTACCGTGGCCGCAGCCGGGACAATAGTGGGTGTTCTGCTGTTCCGTTCCTTTTCGGGTAAAAAGGTCATAGAATGCCCCGGGTTTTGAGTATTTAATCATGGCTCTCTCCCAATACCCTATCCACGATGATCCTGGACGCAGGTACAGTTCCGCCAAGCCAGTTGTACCGCTCCACCTCTGTTGAACCGCTGCAGAGGCGTTCCACATCCTCGGCCATCATCCCGTTGTTCAGCTCTACCACTATTATCCGGTTTGCCCGGACCGCAAGTTCCTTAAGACGGCTTTCCGGGAACGGGTACAAGGTTTTCGGCCGGAGGAGTCCCGCCTTTACCCCCCGGCTGCGAAGGTCCGATACCGCTGAAAGGCACACACGGGCGGCGATACCGAAACTGACAAACAGGACCTCTGCGTCATCGATAAATGATTCTTCCCACTCCGCAGTTCCCTGGAGCCCTGCATATTTAACCTGAAGGTGAAGGTTGTGTTCCTCTGAGAGGCGGGTATTCATGAAGATGGAATTGATCAGGTTGTTCCTGCTCTCTCTATCTGCGTACAGTGCCCACTCCCGGCGGTGTGGTGCCTTCATCTCTGCCGGCAGCTGCACAGGTTCCATCATCTGCCCAATGTACGCGTCGGACAGGATAATGACGGACATCCTGTACTCTTCCGCAAGCCCAAACGCTTTGTAAGTGAAATCACACATCTCCTGGGCGGAGTTAGGAGCAAGGACAATGTTTTTATAATTACCATGACCCCCGCCTTTTACAACTGCGTGGTAGTCGCTCTGTTCCGGCCAGATATTTCCCAGGCCTGGTCCGGCACGCTGAACATCGATGATCACACAGGGAAGCTCGCAGGCAGCGATATACGAGATGCCTTCCGCCATCAGGGAAAGACCGGGACCGGAAGTCGCTGTCATCACCCGTGCTCCTGCCGCGGCCGCACCGTACACCATGTTGATGGCATTCACCTCACCTTCCGCCTGGAGAAACACACGACCAGTCTGTGAGAACAGGGAGGCCGCTGCATGGGCGATTTCGCTGGCCGGAGTGATGGGATATCCGAAAAAGTGGGTGCTCCCGCCCAGGAGTGCACCGTATACGACGGCTTCGTTTCCTTTCATCAGCTGCCTGTTCATGAGGCGGTTCCTTCGGGTTCCCCTTTGTGTACCGTAATCGCCCCGGGTTCAGGGCAGATGTAGTAGCAGAAACCGCAAACAGTACATTCTGAGCTCTGAAAACAGGCGTACTGGAAACCCATGGAGTTCAGGGATGATCCTAAAGAGATACAGTGCCTGGGACAGGTCTCGATGCAGAGCCGGCACCCTTTACACTGGGTGGAGTCGATGACAACATAGTTCATCATCAATATCCTCTAGATGCCCTGAAACAGGTCTTCGTCCACCTGGGTACCGAAGTAATTGATATTGCTCACGCTTTCCGAAATACCCTGAGGAAGGTTTCTCACACTCAGGTAGTGGCCGGGACAGCCGAGGCGTGCGCACACAAAGATCCGGTTTCCTTCACCCGGGAGGTAGAGAACGATGTGTTTGTCCGTATCGCACCCCTCCATCGGACACTCCCGGTTAACAACGAGAGATGCTTTGCATACCGGGCAAAAAGCCTGTACCAGAGGCGACGACTGTTTCAGCCGGGGCATGAAGTTATACAGTTTCGCATGACTCCCCCAGAACGCATCGATAAAAAACGACCCTTCCTGATCTTCAATAAGGACATCGAGCTCAATAGCCGGCTCTCCGTGGATGCGGACGGAATCCACAATGAGGCTGTGTCCTTTTGAACAGTGCACTTTCTCTACAACGAGGAATTCTTTTCCTTTTTTATGAAGAAACTTAATGCCTGCCGGCAGTATTTTAAGGAATTCCGGCGGAATAGCCGTGTGTTTCAGGTCCATACAAAGCTTCCTATGCTGGAATTGTAGCATAAAAACCGAAAAAGGTCTCTGCAAACCTTCTCGCAGGTGAAGAAGATTTCGAAGAGTTCTGATTCCGATTCTCGCGGTATGGAACCAAGTAGTAAAAAAAGCCCTTCCAGGATTATCCCGGAAGGGCTTTTTATAGAGATGCCTGTTTAACAAGGCTGTTTTTTAAAATTCCTCGAAATCGGAATCATTCACATCCATTTTCAGTTCAGGTTCCTGCAATTCAGGTTTTTCTGCTTTTTTACCGGGGGTCGGTTCCGGGTGCAGAGTGATACCTGTCTTTTCTCCGGCGCCGGCGGTTACGAGCTGCTTCCGTTTTTTTCTGCTACCGTTGGTATCCACGCGAAAATAGGAGATAGCCGACTGGAGCTGTTCCGCCTGGGATGAGAGCTCTTCCGATGTGGATGCCAATTCCTCCGAAGCCGAAGCGTTCTGCTGGATCACCTGGTCGAGCTGAAGAACAGCAGTGGCCCGGAACCCGGAAATTCAGCACCTTAACCGCATAGTGGAAAGGACACCGGTTCGGTCCTAAAAATCCAACAAACGCTTGACAATATATTCAAAAAACACGATATTATGGGAGATGATTGCTAATAGCAACTATTTATGAGTTATTATGTCTGAATCTATTATTGATGCAATACTGAAGCTGAAACAGAAGTGCCGCATAGAGGAAGAGATCGGGAGTGCCCATGATCTTACCCCCAGGCAGATTTCGTGCATCTTCGCTTTAAGGGATGGTGAAACCCTGTCTGCATCGGAGCTTTCCCTGTGTCTTGGTCTCTCGCCTTCCAGGGGGAGCCGGGTGATCGGCGGGCTTCATGAAAAGGGGTATCTCGACCTGGCCCATCATAAGGATGACAAACGGTACGTGATGATCTCCTTGAGCGGAGAAGGAACCGAGTGCCTGAAAGGGATAGAACGGCAGAAGTCCCTGTGTGAGGCCCGGCTGCTGGAGCGGTTGGACGCTGATCAGGCGGAAGAGATATCCCGGCATATTATGACCCTGGTTTCGGTATTGTAGGAGGAATTGTGGCGGAACGAAACAACATTGAAGCGATAAGTGAGCGTTATACTCACCTGGCGGAAAGCACCTGCTGTCTTTCCTGCGGAGGGGCCCTGGATCAGGGAGAGCCCGCTCAAGGAGAGGTGTGCCTGGACCTGGGAAGCGGCCGGGGAACGGATGTGATCCGCATGGCGGAAAAAGTAGGCAGTGAGGGATTTGTCTACGGTGTGGACATTGCCGACGGAATGGTGGAAAAAGCTGAAAAAACCGCCGCCCGGCTGGGGGTAAAAAATGTGAAGTTCTTTCACACCGAACTGGAGAATATACCCCTTGAAGATAGTACGGTTGACCTGGTTATTTCCAACTGCACCATAAACCACGCCGGGGAAAAACAGAAAGTGTGGGACGAGATTTACCGTGTTTTGAAAAAAGGGGGCAGGTTTGTTGTCAGTGACATCTATTCCCTTGAGACTGTACCGGAAGAATACGCTTCCGACGCGGAAGCAATCGCAGAATGCTGGGCCGGTGCCGTAACCCGGGAAGTGTACATGGAAACCCTTAAGAATACGGGATTCAAAGAACTCACTGTAATCGAAGAAAGTAAACCCTACGACAAGGGTAATATTGTTGTTGCCAGCATCACCCTGGCGGGAACAAAACCGGCGGGGTGCTGTAAAGCTAAGTAAAACCGGTGAGAAAGGAGCTTCTAATGAAGACACTCATTCGCAAAAAAGCAGCTGATAAGAAGAAAACAGCCCAATGCTGTGCAAAAATTTCTTCTGTTGTCGCAGGCTGCCACGACTAGGATGGTGTGAAGCCAACTGGTTCCTGTTGTGCCGCTTGCATGGTCAATCGACGATCAAGCGGCACGCTTTTTTTATCCTGGAGGATGGTGTGCGTTTTTCGGCGTATAATATATTGACCCCCTTAGCGGATTCCGATGAGTACCTTCTCATGAATATCCTTACCGCAAATGCGGATATCCTGTCGAAACAGGAAGCGGAAGATGTCCGGAAGGGCAGGGTTCCCGATCCCGCACCTTACCGGGAAAAAGGGTATGTCCTCGACGAAGGAGAAGAGTCCCGCCTGTATAAAAAAGCGTATCTCGATTTCCTGGATGCCCGGGATGAAGGGGAGATACAGATATTTTTCGTACCCTGGTACGGGTGCAACTTCGGATGTGCCTACTGTTACCAGCAGGAATACAGCGGAAAAGAGCTCTCCCTGGATCCTGCTGTAATCGATGCGTTTTATACATACATCGACGGCGAATTCTCCGGAAGGAAAAAGTACCTTACCCTGTTCGGGGGAGAGCCCCTCCTGCCGGGCAATACGGCGAAGGACCGTATCCGCCGGTTATTACAGGGGGCGGCACGGAGGAATCTGGGGGTCGCGGTGGTTACAAACGGGTATCACCTGGAGGAGTACCTGCCGGAATGTAAGGATATCGAAATCAGGGAAATCCAGGTGACCCTGGACGGTGTCGGGGATGTTCATGACAAACGGCGCCCCCTCTTAGGGGGAGGAAGCACCTTTGGGAAGGTGGTCCGGGGAATCGACGCAGCCCTTGGCGCAGGGTACCCGGTCAATCTCCGGATCGTCCTGGACAGGGGGAATCTTGCTGATCTGCCCGGGATGGCGCTGTTCGCGAAGGAAAGGGGATGGACCCGGGATCCCAACTTTAAAACCCAGCTGGGGAGGAACTACGAACTGCATACCTGCCAGAAAAACAGCGGGATTCTCTACGACAGGGTGGAGATGTACCGGGACCTCTACGAACTCATAAAACAACATCCGGAAGTTCTCGATTTTCACCGGCCCGCTTTTTCAGTTTCCCGGTTTCTCTTCGAAAACGGGGAACTCCCGGGACCCCTCTTCGATTCCTGCCCCGGGTGCAAGACGGAATGGGCCTTCGATTACACAGGCAGAATCTATTCCTGTACTGCCACGGTGGGTAAAGAAGGGGAATCATTGGGGACCTTCTTTCCGGAGGTGAGTAAAAAGAGGGAAGCTATCGAAGAGTGGGAAGAGAGGGATGTTACAACGATTCCGGGGTGCAGGACGTGCAATCTCCAGCTCGCCTGCGGCGGGGGGTGCGGAGCCGTCTCGAAAAACCGGGAAGGAACGATTCGTGCGCCTGACTGCAGGCCTGTCAGGGAACTGCTGGAGATGGGTATTCCCCTCTATTCATAAGGAGTTGATCATGGCTGGAAAAATAACGGAAATAGAAGCAAAGGATTACGAAGAACACGTACTGGGTGCAGAGCGGGCAGTGCTCGATTTTTACTCGACAGAATGCCCCCCCTGTGAAGCCCTGGCTGCTAAATACGAACCGGTGAGCGAGCTCTACGGGGACGATATTTCGTTTTTCAAGATATTCCGCCAGGAAAACCGGGAGTTCGCCGAGTCCTTAGGTGTTACCGCTTCTCCGACCCTGATATTCTATAAGAACGGGAAAGAAACAGGTTCCCGCCTTTCAGGGGGCATCAGGCGTTCGGACCTTACGGACCGGCTGGACTGCTTGCTTCCGGAAGCCAGGGCAAAAGAGATCCGTGAGAGCATACAACCGGTGAAAACCGGGTGCCAGGCTCTCATCCTCGGCGGAGGACCCGCGGGCCTTACGGCGGGACTCTACCTGGCTCAGGCCCGGGTCGATACAATCCTGGTGGATACCGCCCTTCCCGGCGGTTATGTCTCCAGGACTCACCAGGTCTCCAACTACCCCGGTTTTATCGAGCCCCAGCAGGGTGTTATGCTAGCCCATTATATGAGCGAGCAGACTAAAGCAGCGGGAGTTGCATACCGGGCCGCTGTTGATGTGACCTCGGTGGACCTGGATAAAAAGGAAGTTCTCATTGACGGATTCGAAACGATAAAGGCCCGGAAGATCATTATCGCGACAGGTTCCTCTCCCAGGCCGCTGGGACTGGAAGGGGAGAAGGAGTTTGCGGGAAACGGTATTTCCTACTGTGCAACCTGTGACGCTAAATACTACGAAGGAAAGGATGTCATTGTCATTGGAGGTGGGAATTCCGCCATCGAGGAAGCGCTGTTCATAGCGAAATTCGCACGCAGCATCACCATCGTCCACCAGTTTGCTGAACTGCAGGCAAACAAGGAGGCCCAGGAAAAAGCCTTTGCCGATAACAGGATCACCTTCATGTTCGAGCACGAACCCCGGGCATTCAGGAAACACGGTACCATGGACATGGAAGTGGTGGTGGAAGATCTTAAAACCGGCGGGAGAAAGAGCCTCCGTACCAACGGGGTGTTCGTATTTGTCGGATTTATTCCAAACTTAAGCGGTTTTGACCCCCGCCTGTCGAAGGATCAGTGGGGGTACCTGGTAACAGACGGGGAAATGCAGACAAATATCGAAGGGGTGTATGCAGCAGGTGATGTGAGGACCAAGACGTACCGGCAAATCACTACAGCGGTAGCTGACGGCACCATTGCCGCTATTTCGATTTCGAGGGGGCTCCCCTGATCCCCAGGTGGGATCTTTCCGAACTCTATGACTCGATAGATGACCCTGAACTGGTAAACGATATCGCTGAACTGGAGAGGGAATCCCGCCGGGGCAGCGTTCCCGGTAGTGCTGAACTCGCCGGCAAGCTTGAGACCTACGCGTATCTCCAGGCTTCGCTGCATACAGGGGAGCCTGGGTACACAGCCCTCCAGCAGCGGGTGCTGGATTTCGCCGGCAGGCTTCACTGTTCCGGTGGGAACTGGACGTCATCGGGAGACTCATTACCGGTATGGAGAAGCGTCAACAGAGATCTTGATCTAAAACCGTACAACTTGTTATACTATATCTAAATAGTATCCTGATGGGGGGGAATCATGAAAAAAGAGATCACTCTTTCTGAATTTGCGGATGAGCTTAAAGTAAGGCTTAACAAGGGAAAAACGATAGACTGTTGTAAAGAAGAACTTTTGTCCCTTGCGGACATCATTAAAGAGAAACTGGGGAACGAAAAGATTACGGTCAACTGGAAAGACTGAAGTTCCCACGTTCAACACTCATTCACACTGATTATCAGGTTTAGAAATGGCACCGGCAGGCACAGAGAAACGTACAGGTAAAACCCGTAAATCTCCAAAAAAGGCTCCCGTAAAAAAGGGGAGTTCCTCTCCTGCCCATGAATACGATGAAAGTAAGATAAAAACGTTAAGCTCCCTGGAACACATCCGTCTTCGTACCGGGATGTATATAGGCAGGCTCGGTGACGGGAGTAATCTCGACGACGGAATTTATGTGTTGTTGAAAGAGGTGGTGGACAACAGTATCGACGAGTTTATCATGAACCATGGTAATAAAATCGTTATCGAGATCAAAGGGTCCCGTGTAAAGGTGCGTGATTACGGAAGGGGAATTCCCTTAGGTAAGGTGATCGAGTGTGTTTCGATCATCAATACCGGGGCGAAATACAACGACGATGTGTTTCAGTTCAGCGTGGGGCTCAACGGGGTGGGAACAAAGGCGGTAAATGCCCTTTCATCTCTATTCCGGGTGGTTTCTTTCCGGGAGGGCAGGTATTTCGAAGGGGTTTTCAGCCGGGGTGTATTGAAATCGAAAAAAGAGGGACCCACGGCAAAGGAACCGAACGGCACCTACGTGGAATTCGAACCTGATGAAGAGATATTCGAAAATTTCACATTTAATCCTGAGTATGTGGAACAGAGGTTGTGGAACTATGCCTATTTGAACGCCGGGCTTACCCTCTACTTCAACAAGCAGAAGTTCGAATCGAAACGGGGCCTGTATGACCTCCTTTTTTCCGAGGTTGGGAATACAACGATATATGATATCTGCCATTACAAAGGCAACTACCTGGAGTTTGCCTTTACTCACACCGCAAATTACGGTGAAACGTATTTTTCCTTTGTAAACGGCCAGTACACCAGCGATGGCGGTACTCATCAGGCTGCCTTCAGGGAGGGAATCCTCAAAGGGGTTAATGAGTACTTTAAGAAAAACTACGCGGGCCAGGACGTCCGGGAAGGTATTGCGGGCGTCGTATCCGTTAAACTGAAAAGCCCGGTATTCGAAAGCCAGACGAAGAACAACCTGGGCAATACGGAAATCCGGAGTGATATCGTCAGCGAAGTGAAATCCGCGGTGGTTGATTTTCTCCACCGGAACCATGGGACTGCCAAACGGCTGGAAGAAAAAATCGTGAACAACGAGAAGCTCAGGAAAGAACTCAACACGGTCCGAAAGGAAGCCAAAGAAGCTGCAAAAAAAATAGCTCTTAAAATTCCCAACCTGAAGGACTGCAAGTATCACCTGTTCGACAGCAACGGCAGGGGTGAACTCTCGACGATTTTCATTACTGAAGGCCAGTCGGCTTCCGGATCCATGGTATCCTGCCGGGATGTGTACACCCAGGCGATCTTCTCTCTACGGGGGAAGCCTCAGAACGTATATGGAAGGAAGAAGACCGATATCTACAAAAACGAAGAACTCTACAACATGATGATGGCCCTAGGTATCGAAAATGATATCGAAAATCTCCGTTACGGGAGAATCGTTATCGCAACAGATGCGGATTATGACGGCTATCACATCAGGAATCTTCTCCTTACCTTCTTTCTCAATTATTTCGAAGAGTTGGTTGTGGCCGGGAGGCTCTATATCCTGGAGACCCCCTTGTTCCGTGTGCGCAACAAGAAGGAGACCCGTTACTGTTACACCAACAAGGAGCGGGACCACGCCCTGCAGGAGATCCGGGGTCCCGAGATAACCCGGTTCAAAGGGTTGGGTGAAATATCCCCGAAAGAGTTCGGTCAGTTCATCGGGGAAGATATTCGTCTTATCGAAGTCAATATCCGGTCCATCAAGTATATCCGGGAAACCCTGGATTTCTACATGGGAAAGAACACGCCGAAACGGCGGGACTTTATCATGGAGAACCTCGTCTGATGGCGTATGTCAAACATCTTTTCAATACTAACTTTCTGGAATACGCATCATACGTTATCAAGGACAGGGCGATCCCCCACCTGGATGACGGGTTCAAACCGGTGCAGAGGAGAATCCTGCATTCTCTCCTGGAGATGGATGACGGCAAGCTTCACAAGGTGGCGAATGTTGTCGGCCACTGCATGAAGTATCATCCCCACGGAGATGCTTCCATCTACTCCGCCCTGGTAGTCCTGGCCAACAAAGACCTGTTTATCGAAAAACAGGGAAATTTCGGAAACGAACTCACAGGAGACGAAGCTTCCGCAGCCCGGTATATAGAGTGCAGGATTCTGCCCCTGGCAAAACAGGTCCTCTACAACCCGGAACTCACGGAGTATGACGATTCATACGACGGACGGAACAGGGAACCTGTTGTATTCCCTGCAAAAATTCCGACGGTGCTCATCCAGGGTGCTGAAGGGATCGCCGTAGGTATGTCCACCCGGATCCTTCCTCACAACTTCGTGGAAGTGCTGGAGGCGGTACGGGCGTGCCTGAAAGGTGATTATTTCGATCTCTACCCGGATTTCTCCACCGGGGGAATCGTGGATGTCACTGATTACGAAGAGGGAATGGGGAAGGTTTTAGTCCGGGCGCAATTCGATACTAAAGATCCTAAAAAAATCGTTATCCGGGAACTCCCTTTCGGTTCCACCACGGAATCGCTTATAAACTCCATTGAATCGGCAGCCAGGAAAAGCAAGATTAAAATATCCGGCATCAGTGATTTTACCACTGAAAAGGCTGAAATCGAGATTAAACTTGCCCGGGGAATACACACGAAGGATGTGGTGGATGCCCTGTACGCGTTTACCGATTGTGAAAAATCCATTGCAGTCAATCTGCTGGTGATACAGGACGGCAGACCTGTTACCATGACCATACCGGAAGTTATACGGTATCATGCGGACCGCCTGGTGGACATTCTTACCAGGGAACTCAAACTGGAGGAAGGCCATCTGAAGGACCGTCTCCACGCCCGGACACTGGAGCGGATCTTTATTGAAGAACGCATCTATAAAGAAATAGAGGAGATGGAAACACAGGAAACGGTGATACAGTCGGTACTGGAGGGATTCAAACCCTTTGCCTCGAAAATCCGGCGAAAAGTGACGGAAGAGGATGTGGAACACCTTCTGAAAATACCGATCCGAAGGATCTCCCTGTACGATATAAACAAGGCTAAAAAGGAAATGCAGGAAATCCGGGCACGGCTTACTAAAATAGGTGAATACCTTTCCAATACCGTCGGGTATGCCGTGGAGTTCCTGAAAGGCATCGTCAAGCAGGAAAAAGGTAAGTATAAGAGGAAAACGGTTATCACCAGTTTCGAAAAAGTGGATGTC
Source organism: Spirochaetota bacterium (assembly GCA_024274705.1). Lineage (GTDB taxonomy): Bacteria > Spirochaetota > Spirochaetia > SPDA01 > JAJSAL01 > JAJSAL01. The sequence goes on along the minus strand of JAJSAL010000044.1, from coordinate 26,666 downwards.
CGGGAAGCAGCCCAGAAAAACCTTACTCTTCGCTATGACAACGGTACCGGGTACTTAGGGTATGGATTAACATCGGGTCGCGCTCTTTTCGATGTGTCTGATTACGACCGGGTTCTGGTTATCCGGAAGAACGGTACGTATGCCGTCCACAGTGTGCCGGAGAAAAAATTCGTCGACAAGGGGATGCACTATTGCGGTCTTGCAGACAAGGACATCCTCCCAGAGGTAGTGTTTACCATCGTATACCGGGACAATGCCTCCGGGTATGGATATATCAAACGGTGCACCATTGAACAGTACATCCTGGACAAGGGCTATTCCATCATACCGGAAAAATCGACGATTCTTAAACTTATGGACCGGGAAAACGCGATGCTGGAAGTTACGTATAAACCGAAGCCCATGGTGCGTATTCTGGAGGAGTCTTTCGATGTGGATGCGTTCCTGGTGAAAAGTGTAAAGGCCCAGGGGGTGCGTTTAAGTACCAGGGAGATAAAATCCGCCAGGTTCGTATCAAAAAAGACGAAAAAGAAAAGGTAGAGGAGTAAAAGCCGCACTTCACGTTTCTGCAGCGTAAATATTGTAAAACCCGGAAAAACAAATCATAATAACACTCATGGTACTGGATATTCTGCTTATTGCCTTAGGCTTTGCTTCGGTTATCGTCGGGTTTATCGGGTGTGTTCTGCCTATCATTCCCGGGCCGGCGTTGAGCTACATAGCTCTTATTCTCGTTTCCATTATGCGGGACTGGGAAGCTTTTTCTCCGGTGTTCCTGATTATCATGGCCGTTATCACCGCTGTGGTGACCCTTCTCGATTATTTCCTTCCTGTGATCACTTCGAAGAAAAAGGGAGCTTCAAAAGCCGGTATCCGGGGCTCGATAATCGGCATGATTGTGGGTATTTTTGTCCTGCCCCCTTTCGGTATGCTTATCTTTACCTTTCTCGGGGCCGTTGCCGGGGAGATGATCTTCAGTAAGGATAAAAGAAACGCCCTCAGGGCCGGGTGGGGCGTTTTTCTCGGTACCATGCTTGCAATCATCCTTAAACTGGCTGTTTCCGGCACGATTTTCTATTTCTTTGTAAAAGCCCTTGGGGCAGGATAATCTCCTTTCCTTGACACAACATATACCCGATATTAAGATGGGCTTAAGTATGTCAGAGAGTAATGAAGTATTAAAAATTATAAGGTACTATGCTGCGAAAAAGAAAAGTCCTAGCCTGATGTATGCACCTTTCGAAACCTTTGTGCAGAATTACGCTGAAAAATATAAGGAAAAACATCCGGAACTGAAAATGTTTCTTGAAAATCCTGCGACAGTGCTTACTGCTGAATTGGAAAGCCTGGCATCGGAAAAAAGAATAAAACTCGAATACGAAGATACACTCATTCATCGTGTTCTGTATCCTGATTTTTTTGGGGATACCCTTCAGGATGAGTACAGGAGGATCGAAGGCAACCCCGAAATCCCGTTTCCCACGGAAGAAACGCTGAATTTGAAGATTCCCCAGGAACTGCTGACCGTCATTAATGTAAAAAGTGAATTTGTGGATTGGCTGAAAGAGAAGGAGGCAACACCGGATACCTCCATCGTACTTCTTACGTTTCCTGAGGGGTTCAATTCCATGATAATTCCAGGGAATGTTCTCAAAAAAAATCTGTTGGAACTTTCCCTGGGCAAGATCAAGGTATATATGGGGACCCGGAGAAACGCGAACTACATTTTCAATAAGCTGCAGGGTGTGCTGGGTAAAAAGGATATTGTACTGAAAGATACCATCGACGATATCATGGTGAAAACAGGAAAAAGCCTGGAGCAGATACTTAAGCCCACAGAGTTTTCCTTCCGTTTCTGGACTACTCTGGCTAACCTCATCATCCAGGAGTACCGGCCGAAAACGAATAAACTTGCAGAGGAGACGAGTTTCTGTCAGGCATCGTTTCTCATCGGTTTCTATGCCGTGTTTCACAAAGGGCTTATCCGGAAGGAAAAAGATAGCCATGAGGCATTCAGGTATGTGGAAAAATCCCTTAAAAGAGAACCTTATTTCTTTTCAGTATCCGATATTTATAATTTCAAAGACCCTAAAGGGATCCTGTTAACGAAAAAGGTTTCCCGGGAGGAGCTTAATTCCTATCTCGAACGGAGAACCCGTCCTGAGCAGGATAAAGCGATTCCTGAAGTCCTGCGTCTGAATACACCGGAGAAGAAACAATACTATATTCATAAAGATGCAGTGCTTCCGCTGTGTGTAAAGAAGATTTTCAAAGCGTCTTCCGCCTACCGCCAGAGTTTCGTGGATGAATGGGCGGAGCAGATGAAGGACCTGAAATCTTCCAGCGTGATGAACGATGACGACCGGTTCTTAAAAACCCTGGAGGACCGGCTGAAGCAGGAAGACCCTCTTCTCCATGTCCTGCTCAACTATGAACTTCTTTATCTGACGAAAGACGAAGTAACACTATCAAAGCAGGTGGAGTTCAATATCAACCGTCTTTTTGACGTGAATCAAAAGTCACTGATTCCCCTGGATGAAATTCTGAAACTCGATCGAAACGAACTGCTTACGGACGCCAGGAGACGGCTGCCCATGTGGCAGGTGATGCCTGTATTCGGCCCCCTCTTCGTTTTAGTGAAAAGGCTGCTCCGGGGTTCAGGGAAGAAGAAAGGGAAGGAGCGAGAGCAAAGCAGTAAGAGAGGTTTCATTTCCACCGCTCCTTCGTATAAACCGAGGGCCGGGTTTAAAAAAGTGTCTACCCAGGAAGCCCGGGAAAAACCATCAGCCCCGGCAGGGGATGCACCATCTTCCGGCCAGACTGCTAAAGCAAAAATGGTTGTTTTCCGGAAGCACATAGCAGCCCTTACCCTGGAATTTGTCGGACCCGATGGATCCCTGGATAAAAGTATGAAGGAACTCACGACCCGGTGGAATCCTCTCTTCGATGAAAAAGCCCGGAAAGACCTGATAGAAGATGTGAACAGCATGATCCGGGATTTCATCCGTGGCCTTAAAAGGGGCATTCTGATCAAACCGCCTGATGCCAACGGAATCAGGTCCATGGCAGAGAGGCTTGCCGGCAACAAGGCGTTTGAAAAAATAAAACATAAAGATGAGTTCAAACAGTACATCGAGCTTTACATGCTGAAAATTCTCGGCCGGAGCTGAAGAATCTGCAATCAACCCGGGTTTCTCTACATCTTTTGAGTTTCGGATAAACGGATAAGAAGAGATCAGGATGAGAATAGATAGGAAGCGGTTTCGGCATCAAGATGGGTATTAATTCGTATTTTTAATGTTCCCGTGCCGCCCGGAGAAAATGGGTGTGGGGAACCAGTACCCTGTTCCGGTCTCCTGTTCCGTCGTAAAAGATATCGATTATAGGTACACGGAAATCTTCCTGAATCTTCCTGAACACCGATGCACTTACCACCCCGGGGCAGCAGAACATGGGATTCACGTGGATAATCGCGTCTACCAGCCCGTTCTTTATCCAGTACAGTGCCCGTCCAAGGTTGATCGACGTTTCCCCGGCAATATAATGGCGTATTCCGTATTCTTCCAGCAGGGTAAGACACTCCTTGAAATCAGGCTCCAATAATCCGTCCAGAAGGTCCTCGGTGATTTTTTCGTACCGTTCTTCGATTACTTTGAGAAGGCGGTACGGCCTGGGATTGTCGTTGTGGATGCGCACGTCTGCATCATAGAAGTGAAAGGGATATTCCGTAAGGGAAGGAACGATAAGTTCTCCCCCAAGTTCATCAACCACGCCGACGAGGTTCTGATTAACCACTTCGTTGAACTTGACATAGAGGTCGCCTAAGAGGCCCAGGCGGGGTTTCCTGCCTCCCGACTCATCCCTTTCGATACTGCTGAAATCGGCAACGATATCTTTCAGGATTTTTTTCAGATCTTCCCCACCGGAAATACCGGAAAGAATCTTCCCGGTACTTTGTTTGAACACCCTGTCTGTGCCGCCGGCTTCAATTTCATAGGGTTTAACCCGAAAATAGAGTTTGTACAACAGGCTCCCCAGGATGTTGGATTCCAGGATGCGGAACGATAAGATGTGTGGGAGAACGTCTCCCGGGGACATGATGTTCACCAGCCCGATTTTAAGTTTTTCCAGGCCGGCGTTCCGGAACGCCATAGCGGAAAAAACGGGAAACTGGGGAAAGTTACACGCCAGGCACAGGGTAGGAAGGTAGAGGTAGGTCTTTTCCGGTACCAGGTTTTTATCTTTCATTGCTTCGATAACACCGCCCGCAATTGATACGAGGGGCATGCATTCCCCACCGCTTGCAAAGCGGTACCCTGTATTGAGGGACACTTCGTCTGCATTCAGGAGTACGCTGGAATAACCGGCCTTGTTGAAACAGGCAGCCCAGAACCGGCTGATCAGTCCGTCCATGTAGGGGATGAGCACTGTGTCTCCTTCAAGGAGGGGATCGTCCTTCACCCGGGAAGGGGCTTCGGTCTTTCTTTCGTCTCCATGGTCGCGAATGAAATTGCGGAACGAGTGGAGTCCGGCTTCGATCCGGGTTTCGTATCCCACGTCTGAGCTGTGTTCATCCAGTTGAAGAACGAGAAACGGTTTATCGTAATGCTCCAGAATGTCCTTCACATAACTTAAGAGGAATGCATCGGGACTGCACCTGAAGCAGGTGAGGAATACGGGAAACATGGTATCTTTCTGTGCCGCATACTCAGCGGCCTTAAGGATCGCCTTTCCGTAGTGCCAGTGCATCCTCGATAGAAATTGGGCGCTGAACGCCGGCTGGAAACCGGCAAGGTCCAGTTCTTCCATCCAGTAGACGCCGGCACCGAGGGACTCGAATTTTTCAGGAATACTTAAGTTCATGGCCGGATTGAACATCACGTAAGGCCTGCCCAGGATGACGATTTCCGGTTCACCGGAAGGGTTCCCGGCGGCTTCGGCTGATTCTTTCCATGTATCCAGACAGTTTTGATAATCCAGGTAAGCCTGCTCCAGTGCCGTATGTACGTCCCTTAGTACCAGTCCGGGAATGAATCGTTCGGTACCTGAGAATATGGCATTTCCCACCTCCTGAAGGCTCATTTCGTTGAACATGATAACCGGGGAAGCTATGTTCCCTTTTCCCGATAGGGATGTACAGTGCTCGGTTATCGTCGGAAGGTACTGTGAGTAGTAACAGAAATAGGCGTCCTCGGTTTTTTTCTTGAATAGAAACTCCTCCTGGCCCGGGTTGTTATCGTTGATCACCACAGGCGAGAAGAGAAAATCCGGTTTTTCGGCAAAGAGCTGTTCCGTCATGCCGTGGGCATAGATCATGGGCGCACAGAAATCGGAGTTCACCAGTTTTTTTCCCTGGTCCATCAGGTTCCTCCCGGGTTTCGGCAGGACCACCCGGCATCCTATGCGGGTGAAGAGACTGTACCACAAGGGGGCATACCCTGAGTTATAGAGAAAATCGGGAACAGCCACAGTAATACCATTCCCTCCCGGATCACCGGGAGTTTCGTACATGTGGGCCATGGCCCGGCGGTAACGTTTTTCCGGTGCGGAAATGACCTTCTTCCTGGGCTTCCGGCTTTCGTAATCGGACCCGCACTTCATCCCCCATCCGGCTGTTTTCCCATCCGCCTCGATCACGGTAAGACGGCAGTTGTTGGAACAGACCGCACAGGTTTCTTCCCGTGATGCGTGAGCACTTAAGGAGAAAGAGAACACGGAACGGGTAATCTTTTTATCCACAGCCAGAAGAGCTGCGCCGATGGCACCGGTAAGATGACAGTATTCGGATACATGGATCGGCTTTTGTAAGAGTTCTTCGAAACAGGCTATCAGGGCTTTGTTCCTTGCTGTGGCTCCCTGGAACACGATGTAATCTCCTAAGGGTGATTTCCCCACTACTTTCGAAAGATAGTTGTCCCGCACCGAAAAAAGGGTGGAAGCAGCAAGGCCGGAACGTTTCCATCCTTCACCTAACAGAACACCTAAATCCCTTTCCATATACACCGTACACCGGTCACTTAAGTAAGGGGACTCGCTTCCCATGGCAAGATCGGAGAACTCAGATAGGGGAACCCCCAGTTTTTTTGCCTGTTCTTCGATAAAGCTGCCCGTACCGGCTGCACACACGTAATTCATCGTGGAGTAGTACACATTTCCGTTCCGAATGCGGGTGAATTTGGAGTCCTGTCCGCCGATTTCGATGATTGTGTCCGCTTTCGGTTCCAGGAACACCGCCGCCCTGGCGTGTGCCGTTATTTCGTCGATTACCAGGTCTGCGGAAAAGAGCTCCCCGATCATCTTTCTGCCGGAACCGGTAACGGCAACAGCCGCAGCCTGCAGTACACCGGTGTTGAGGGTTTTCCTGGCCGTATTGAGTATCGAAGCTGTTGCGTCGACAGGTTTACCCCCTGTAGCGGTGTAAAAGCCGGCTACGAAATCGCCGGTTCCTGTTATCAGGGCGGCCTTGGTACTTGTTGAGCCGATATCTATCCCTAAGTAGAGGTCGGTGAGTTCGTATATCTGCTCCCTGGATGTCATGATTTCAACCCCGTCCTCATCGTTAAAGAATACTGATGCGAAATCGGGATAATGACTGCCATTCATCGTGATTACCGGACGAACCCGGCGGTGCTGTTTTTCCTCGTCTATAAGGCTGGAGGGAGTACATGATTCCGCTGAACCTATCAGGGCGGCGCCGATAGCTCCTGCCAGATGGGCATGTTCAGGGACGGTAATCTCCACACCGGATAGAGAAGAAAGAGAAGCCGTAACTTTTTTGTTCAGCGCAACCCCGCCGGTGAGCGCGAGGGGCGGGTGCAGCTCCCTCCCTTTTATCAGGGAATCGATGATGTTCCTTGCAATACCTTCACACAGTCCTGCACTCACAGAGTCCCTGGAATACCCTTCCTGCATGGCGTGGATGATGTCTGTTTTTGCGAATACCGAACACCGTGTGGCTATGGAAGGAGCCCTGCCGGTGAATTCTCGTGCCGTTTCGGCGAACTGTGAAATCGAAAGGCCCAGCCTCTCCGCCTGCTGCTGAAGAAAACTACCCGTACCTGCGGCACATGGAGGATTGAGGATATGCTCCTTGTATGTACCATGTTCATCGAAGAGGATAAGGCAGAAGCTCTCGCCGCCGATGGATACGGTATTACTGTTTCCCGGTACCAGGTACTGGATTCCCCTGGCCAGGGAGAGGATAGTATCGAATACCAGGCCTTGGTGGGGGCGAAGGTGACCGGTTATGCCTATAGTATCGAATTCATTGAAACGGGAATCTGTAAGTACAGCCTCAAAAGATTCCAGGATATTCCCCTTGTGCTCCCCGTAGGAGCAATGGAGGACTCCCCTCTCAGTGTCCAGGAGAACGGCCCCGAGGTACATGGACCCGATGTCGATTCCCAATTTTCTCATAGGTGAATCTGCCTTTTTGATGAAAATGATTGTAAGATTACCGTATGACGACTGTTTTTGCTATACTGCTGTTATCAGCAACAGCAGGAGCGTAGAAGCCCAGTAACCAGCGTTGAAGAAAGAGATGACCTGCTGGTTCCGCCCTGCCGGCGTTCACCGAAAAACCCCTGCAATAACTGCATTGAAGGAACCAAGGCGTTCCCGCAAGCCCGGCAGGAATGAAAATAAGGGTTCGATAAGTGAGAATTTTAATGATTCTTTACCCGAAGAAATACTAAAGGAATTTCTTAGATGAGGTGTCTTTTAGATACATGTATCTTTCTTTAATGGACACTCGGTTCTGAAATGCTTCCGGTTACACCGCCTCGAGTGTTCGGATTATAAACCTTCCGGATATTCACCATGACCCTTTCGATCGTATTCTGATCGATCAATCCAGAAATGAAAGACTATCTCTTCTGACGAACGACAGTATAATCGAACGATACAGGGTAACATTGCCTGGTAGATTCGGTCCCTGTCCTCCTAAAGGTACTCTTTTTCTACGAATGCGAGAAGGTCTTTTTCCTCCCGGGAGACGTCCTGGTCCGCCTCTGCCGCCTTGACCATGAGCTTGTAGATCGCCCTCCTCTTGTTCGGATCCGAAGGCATCTTTATGGAGAGCCTGCCGCTTTTTGCAAGATCGAAGAGGGGAGTAATCCGTGCGGCGTTGAACCCCCATTTCCGGGCCATACTCCGGGCAAAGCTTTTCTCTTCTTCCGCGAAGATGCCGTCTGCACCTATCATAACCATCACGTTGTTCAGAGCATAATCTTTCACTTCAAAAAGGCTGTCCATCAGGTCCGGGCTGACCTTTATATCCAGCCCTTTGCGCTTCTCCTGAAAATAGCTTCTGTATTCAACCATGGACATGATGTCCGCAATGATCCACTCGCTTTTTTCGCTGTTAAGGGGAACTCCGCAGAATGTACAGTTTAAATCCAGGGAATCCTGTACGGACCCGCCGCAACTCGGGCAGGTGTGACTGTAAAGAGAACCCTTGGTTTCGCCGGCGTATGCTTCCCGCTGGAGGACCATTACCTCCGGCCGGGAAATGATTGATGGGTCGATGATATCGGCTTTACCGTTTTCTTTAAGGAGTACCCGCTGGTACGAGAGTGTCACCGACACTAAGAGGATGCTCCGGTTCTCTTCTTTACTGGCCCCGATAAGGGAAACATCGTTTAAGAACAGGCGGTTGAATACGATGGGCCTGTCGGGAATCCGGCTTTTCAGTTTTTCGTACGCTTCATCGGTGACAAACCTCCTCATAACGGCGGGGTCCTGTTGTACCATTGCAGTCTGTATCTGGAGATACCCGTTGCTTGCCTTGTCTTCCAGGAGCTGGACGGAGAAATCTTCGTACTCCTCGATAAGGGCCTGTATCTTTCCATGGAGGTTCTGTGCTTTCTGCAGGGCTGTTCCTTTGAAGTAGTCGTCAGCCTGGGTGATCTCCGACAGCACCCAGTCGAACTCACCGCTGTTGACCATGACGCCGCAATAGCCGCATTTCCCGATTTCACCCATATCTTCCTGGAGAGGGGCAGAGCAGTTGGGACAGGAATTTGACGAATAGATATCTTTTTCCTCTATACCCCGTTTCTTTAAGAAAGACCAGAATTCGGTAAATGTCTCGTCACCTCCCGGAGAATCCAGTGAATGATTGGTTTCACATACGAATTTGTCCCGCATAGTCGCCTTTATCGCAACGTCAACGCTGTCGTACCTTCCGTCGGTCTCGAATTTAACTATAGTTACACTGTGAATCCTGATGTTGTCGATGGGATTCCGCTGCTTCAGCAGTTTCATCATGGTGAACTGGGTAGTGAACCGCTGGTATACACCGTCTGATATGTAACGTCGTACCCCGGAAAGGTTCATGGTGGACCATGCGTTCTGAATGGCGGTAAAGGCGGAGGACACTTTCTTTTTAAATGCATCCTCGTCAAAGCCGGGATTGTACCGGATAAAATCCTTGTACCCCCGCACCTGGGCCGCCGGTTTTTCAGGTATGTGCAGGTTTTTCATAGGTGACTGGGCTTTCATCTTTTTACCGAAGACCGATAAAAGGATGAGGGCAACGATAACGACGATGGCAGTGGGGATGGGGCCGATAGTTTGAACCATCAGCATGATTACCCAGAAGATGACAGCGCCTCCATCACCTCCGCCGCTTCCTCCGCTGCTTCTGCCTCCGCCGGCTCCACCGGCCCGGGCGAATACATATACGGTGCCGAATATGAAAAGGAGAATAAGGAGAACTATGAAAAGCTTTTTGAGTTTACCGGGTTTAATCATGGTTTTTACCTCTGCGATGACTACATCGAGCCTAAGATCTCTTTTTTCTTCTCATCGTACTCCGCCTGGCTGATCAGGTCCGAGTCCAGCATAACTTTAAGTTTCTTAAGCTTTTCCACGGGATCCGGCGCGGAACCCTTCCCCTGGGACTGCTGGGGTGTGCCTGCCATGGATCCAGCCATCATCTGGCCGAACTGGAGACCGGCCCCCATGGACATGCCCATGCCGGCGGCACCGCCTTCGTTCTTTGCCGCATCCCGCATAGCTTCCAACTGCTGCATCTGTGCATAGTCGAGGCCCACCGCACGGGCGGCCTGGGCTTCTGCGGACATATCCGCAATCCGGTTGATCCTCTTCATGGTGTCTTCGTCGAAGCTCGTTCCTTCTATACGGAAGTCGTTTATTTCAAAGCCGAGTTTTACAAATTCCGGAGCGATCTTCGCATGAATCCCTGCGGCAAGCTCTTCACGGTTCGCGTCGATGTCCGCGTAGCTGAATTTCGCTTCGGCGATATAGTCGGTAAGATTCTGGATGATCCTGGCATTCAGCACCTGACGAAGGTCGCCGACTGAAAATACGGTACTCCCGCCGACTACATTCACGAAAAAAGCTCCCGGTTCGGTTATCCTGAAGGTATAGTTGCCGAAGCTCCGAAGACCAACGGGAAATTTGTACTTCGGATCTTCGTACTTGACTACCGAAGGGGTTCCCCACTTCTGGTCCAGGAATTTGGTCCGCCGGAAAAAGTAGATTCCTACTTTATGTTCACTTTCGAAGGCCTGCATGAAATTGGAGATGGTGGTCCAGAAGGGTATATTCTCGGTGGAAAGGTCGGTGATACCTTCTTCCATCAGGATGGCTTCCACCCTCCCTTCATATATAAAGATACACCCCTGCCCGGGGCCTACGATCAGTTTTGAAGCGTTTTTTATCTCGTCACCACGGTCTGTCCACCGTTCGAACAAGGCATCCGGTGATGGGTTTTCCCATTGAATGACCGAACGAAGCTGACCTTTGACTTTATCCCACAAACCCATATATTCCTCCTGTTTACACGGTATCACTAATCATAGTATAGAACTGATTGCATTGAAAATACAGATGGCAAGTGCCATTTATTCATTAAAAAAGGCTTTCCCGTCACAAAAGAATCGTGACCGGAAAGCCGGGCCTGGATGACGGATGGAATGGTGGACTGTTATTCGATAACCGTCTGCAGATTTGCTTTCGGCTTGTTTACATCTACATTGAAGGTAAGCTCGGTAACGCTGGATACATTATCCAGGTAGTCCGACGCTTTTGCGCGGATAGAATGAAAACCGGGTTTCTGGATCTTGAAGGGTTCCACATAGGTGAAGTATTCCCCCCTGTCTATGGAAACCAGGATTTCCTTGACCCCGGAAGTTACGTCGGATGCACTGATGGAGAACTGATTGGTGGAACTGGTGTATTTACTGCCCTGCATATTGATAAGACGTTCTTTCGGCATGATCGATACACGGGGAGGCGTGTTGTCGATAACCCCCTCCACGATGTATGTTTTCGTTTTGTTCCCTACATTGTCCATGGCATAGGCTTTCCCGATATGCACTCCCTCCTCGGTGATAAACGCGGCACCGGTGTACCGGATATAGCTGCCGCCGTCAAGGCTGACATAGATTGCGGACAGTCCGGAAAGATCGTCTTCCGCTGAAAGAATGATCGAGGTTTTACTGGTTAAATATGCCTTGTCATTCAGCACATATGCAGGCCCGTTGGCGGATACGCTGATAATCGGTGGAGTTGCGTCGACAATACATGAGTAGAAGGTTTCGTTCGAGATGTTTCCCGTTTGATCGATGGCTCTGTAAGCGATAACATGGCGCCCTTCTGTGGAAAAAGAGATGGGTTCTGTGTACGTCTTGATCGGTCCGCCGTCCACAGAATACTGGATCTCCTTGAGAGAAGATTCGTCATCCTGGGCATCCAGGACGAATTTTGCAGACATAGGGACATAATCGATTTCTCCGTCGTTGTAGATTTTTTTCTGCTGGCCGAATACCAGACCGGAGATGGTCAGAAAGACGATTACAGTAATCAGAAGTGTTTTTCTCATATTAATCCCCTCGTTACAACGTATGTGATTTCATTTTTCTTAATGTCTTTCAGGATCGGTAATAGATCCGACCTCTTTTTTGATTATACATGGTTACCTGATAAAGTCAAACAATTTCCCGTTCAAAACACCTACCTTTTTCCTGTTGAGAGTACCAAGTTTATACCGTGTAGTCTTTACATGCCTGCCGGATAGCAAGGAGATTTTCCGTTGGGGTCATACGTGGTACTCCGCATCCTGGAGACATAATGACACCTGTTTTGAACCCGCCGCTGCGTAATATATCCAGCGCAGTCTTGTACACTGCTTGTGACGTTGCCTGGAGGAGAAACGTGGTATCCAAGTTCCCTTTAAGGGCGATTTCCTTTCCCAGGAGTTCTCTGGCAAGCGTCATGGGAACTTTCGCATCAACTTCGAATCCCTGTATGTTTACCTTCCGAAGAAGGTGCAGAAACTGGTCGGTTTTACCGCAAATATGAATCCATATGTCACAATTACGATTCCCAAGCCTGTTTGCCGCTTCCTGTTCCCATGGAAGTGCAAATTGTTTAAAGTGTTCCGCTCCTAACAAGCTGGCAAGGGAGTCTCCGAACTGGATACCGTGTACCCCGGTTTCAATCATCGCCTTTCCATACGCAACTACGACATCTGTACAGAATTCCAGAAACTTTTGAACCTCAGCTTCCTTTTCGGATACGATAGTATGAAGGAACCTCTCCGCACCAAGAAGAACACCTCCTAGACTGAATGGACCGGTATCTATATTCGCCTGGATGTAATAACTATCACCCAGGGCATCCACGACCATCCGGGCGGCGGTGAGCACCGTATTCATCCCCGGCGAGTTCCATGGTTCGGGGATGGAAAGCTTGTTAAACCCTCCTATCCGCTGCAGAACAGTCTCTTCCGCAAAGGATTCGGCATCTTCGGGAAATACCACTTCGCCTCCCAGGGCCTGGTGGTACACCCAGTTATCCCTGGAGACATAAATACCGTCGCAGCCGATCCTCTCGCGGAACCTGATAAGGGTTTCAGCCATGACCTCCGGTTCGAGGGAGAAGCATCGCTGTTTAACTCCCATGATCCGGCAGGTGCTTGCAAGAGAAATGGGGAAAAAAGGTATGTGATCTACCGGTTCGCCTCTGATGGCCCTCCTGGTGCGTTCCAGGGAAGTCATGTTTCGGTTCTCAAGCCGGGCTCTCTCCCTCCCTTTTCCTGCATTCCTTTCATCAGAAGGCAGCAGTTAAGCTGCTGCCTGGGAAGGTGGAAGGGGCCTTTAAAGTAATTACCTTTCATATCCAGTGCAGGGCTTCCATCCCGGTGAAGATATCCGATCCATTCACCATATTCCCTGTCCGGAAACCGTGTGAGGGACCACTCATAGAGTTTTTCGAACCATTTTTCGAACTTGTCCTCACCTGTTAAGGAATATGCGAGAATGGTGGCGTATATCGCTTCATTGTGAGGCCACCATAATTTCATATCCCACTCCAGTTGTACCGGCTGCCGGCCTTCGATATCGACGAAGTAGAATAAACCGCCGTATTCCGTATCCCACCCCCGGTCCAGGGACCATTCGAGGAGGGGGAGAGCTTTCCTGATCAGTTCGGCATCGTTTCTGTGTTTTCCCTCTTCCATGATGAACCATGCGGTTTCTATGGGATGCCCGGGGTTGATGCAGCGCCCTTCGGGGATTGAGCCTAAGTACTCCCCCTGGAGACCGACAGTTTCCAGCACTGCTTTTTTTTCAGGCTTTACGAAATAGGAAAATATCTCATCAATTGCATGATCTATGAGACTTTGATAATCGCCGTACCCTTCGATTTCAACGTTCTCTTCCAGAGCTATTGCAGCGCTTCTGAGAACCTGCAGAGTGTTGATTTGAATCATGGCCGTGGAGTGATCTCTCACCGAGTAATTATCCGGAAGGAATTTCGCTTCGAGCCTGGAGGGATCGTTGTAGAATTCCAGGATCAGTCCCATCGTTTTTTCAGCCAAAGCAAATGCATCTTTATCTCCTGCAGCCCTGGCGTATTCTGCCAGGGCGATGACGCCGAAGGTTTCCGTGAACAGGTATCTTCTTTTTCGGATAGGTCTTCCGTCCTGTTCGACTGCATAAAACATCCGGCCGTCATTATCGAACCCGTATTTACGGATAAAGGCTATTCCGTGTTGTGCCAGCTCCAGCCACTCCTCCCGTGCTTCGAGAGTATTGTATAACCTGGCGAGGAGCCATGCGAACCGGCCCATCACCCACATAGGCTTATGAGTACTCAACATCTCCCCCTTCCTGTCCAGGAAGGTCGTATAACCGCCGTAGGTGCGGTCAATTCCGTTTTTTATCCAGAAAGGAAGTGTGTCCTCCACCAGATCACGGTAAAACCGGGTCGTCAACTCTTCTATTCGCTTGATATCCATAAGACCTACTCCTTCTATTGTAAACTACATGATCCTGCATCGTGTAAAAGGCTTCCTTCGAGGAATCTCTGGGCACGAGACAGCCTGTTGAAAAGATAAAGTTGTTCAGATTTTTCGCAACTGCAATAGTGTCTCTGCATGCACGTTCCAACTCCTCTGATCTGCCGGGCAGGAATAAACCGGGATTGATATTCCCTTTGATCGTGATTTCCGGGTAGAGGGCATCGACAGCCACGGTTATATCGACAGGATAATCCAGATCGAAACCGTCAACACCGGAACGGGCGATATATGTAGGGGCGTTCGTAGTGTTGCCGCAAATATGGAGAAAGGTTAACACACCTTGGCTGCGAAAACGATCAGCTATTATCTTCTCGAAGGGGAGAACAAACTCCTTGTACTGTTCCGGTGAAATAAGACTTCCGGAACCTAACCCTTCCCCGATCCAGGCAAACCTGATCCCTGCGCTGCAGGATGATGCGAAGGCCGCATCTATCAGGGGAAAGCAGGGGATACGGTAGTTCGGTTTCTTTAACAGAGCGTTTTCGATACGAATGAATCCCGTGTCACCCATGTACTTCCTCTTGATAATATTATTATGGTAAGATTGTATATTATTGGTCATATTTAGTAATATGTCAATAATATAGACCTTCACATCTTAACATTATGTAATATTTACATTAACTCTTGACAAGAGCAAGGGGCTACTGTATAATCGCACCATTCCAGCGCTATAATAAAAGGAGTGAAAAATGAAGAAGATTGGGCTACTGACCCTGGTGCTGCTTACTTCGGCAGTGTTCGGTGTTTTTGCGGGAGGGCAAAAGGAAGCCCCTGCTGCAGCGGAAGAGGGGAAACCCTATGCAGGCCAGAAGGTGACGGTGTTGTATTTTTCAGCGACGTATGCAGATGCGGCGAAAGAGTATGCATCCGAGTTCAAGGATAAGACAGGAATAGAGCTTGAGGTTGTGGATTTTCCGTACATCACCCTGTATGAGAAAATGGGTCTTGCCCTGTCCACGGGAGATTCCACCTATGATGTGGTGACCCCCGCATGCCAATGGGACGGTGAGTTCGAACCCTATATGGTTGATTTAAAACCGTATATAGAACGTGATAACTGGGATTCCGGGGATATTCTCCCGGGGCTCTGGGAGCAGTCCGGGAAGTGGGCCGGCAAGATTATGGGAATTCCATTCTCAAACACCCCGCAAACACTGGCGTACCGGACCGATTTAATCGATACGTTTCCCCAGACATGGGACGAGTTCTTCGCAATTTGTGACAGCCTCCACGATCCCGTCAATAAGTTCTACGCTGTTGCTATTCCCGGTGTGAAGGAGCAGTTGAGCGGACTCTGGATGATGGTACAATGGTCATTGGGCGGCAGGTGGGCCGACGAAAACTGGAACCTGACCATCGACTCCCCGGAGACCAGGGAAGCCCTCACTATCGTGAAGAAGTGGTTCGATTATGCCGATCCGGCTGCTCCGTCATGGGGACTGCCTGAGTCCGATGCCGCTTTCCTTCAGGGCAACGCAGCCATTGCATTTTCCTGGCCGACCCTTACCATTGCTCCCAACGGGGATGACCCTGAGAAATCCAAGGTTGTAGGGAAATGGGCGATTGCACCGATTCCTTTCGCAAAAAACGGCGTTACCGTGCTTTCTTCCTGGGACATGGGGATACCGAAAGCAGCAAAGAATAAGGACGCTGCATGGGAATGGATAAAATTCTATACAAGCAAGGAAAAGCAGCTGCAGAACTTTGTGGACTACTCCATACTTCCGTCGAGAATCTCCGTATGGAATAAGCCTGAGGTAAAAAACAGCAAGCTGTATCCCCACAAAGAAGCTTCAGAGAGGGGAGCGATCATCTGGTGGAGAATTCCTGCCGGAACAATGGCCGAAGCGGTTATCCGGGATTCCGTAGCTAACTTCGTAACCGGTCAGTGGAACATGGATAAAGCGGTATCCTTCATGGCGGACGGTTTAGGTAAAATCCTTTCGGATTATCCGCCGCCCCAGGGGGTCAAGAATACCGGCAGGTAGAGAGAGCGCCTGCTGTCATTGATATTGTGGGGTTGGACTGTTCATAATAGAGTGGTCTGACCCCTTTTTTGGAGGTCCTTTTCATGTTGATTTCGCGTACCATCGCCCAGGATCGAACAGATATACTCTATTCATGGCTCTTTCTGGTCCCGGTGTTCGTAATCCTTCTTGTGGCTGCCTTTATTCCTCTCGGGTACGGTTTTGTGCTGAGTTTTTTCAAATACAAGCTCAATCTGCAGCCCCGGCCCATTTTTATCGGGCTCCAGAATTATATCGGAATGTTTCAGGACGAACTTTTTCTCCAGGCACTCAGGAATAACGTGTTTTTTGCAGTCCTTTCGGTATCGATCCAGGTTGTCGTTGGAATAATCATTGCCATGATGCTATCCGATGATAACAAATTGTCCCGCCTGCTCATAACGGTCCTCCTCATACCCATGATTATCGCTCCTGTTGCTTCCGGTACATTGTGGAGAATGATGCTGGACCGGACATATGGAATCATTAATTATCTTCTCAATATTGTCGGGCTTCCCGATGTTTCCTGGCTCGGTGACTACCGGATCGCCATATATACGATTATTTTTGTTGACTGCTGGCAGTTCGTTCCTTTCGTCGCAATTCTTGTCCTTTCATCTATAAAAGCAATACCGAAGAGCTTTCTCGATGCCGCGAGGGTTGACGGTGCTTCGTCATGGAACGTTTTCAGGATGGTTGTTTTTCCTATTACGGCGCCGGTTATCATTATCGTTGCCATGATCAGGTTTATCGATGCGTTCAAGATTTTCGATACTATTTTCGTCATGACCCAGGGGGGCCCGGGTAATGCTACGGAAATGCTGCCTACCTACATTTACAGGCAGGGAATCAAGTTTCTGAGGGTCGGCTACTCGTCAGCGGCAGCCATCCTCTTCATTCTTTCCATGTCGCTGATAGCAATGGGATTTATCCGGTTACGGACACGGCAGCTGAAGAGGTTGGGATAATGGGAAGAGATGCACGATTGATGAAAAGCGGCAATTATCTGAGTAATTTCCTCAGCTTCCCCGTCAGGGTGATCGTCATGATCCTTCTTTTTATTGTGATTCTGTTTCCTTTTTACTGGCTTGTCACCAACGCTTTTAAGGTGGAGCAGGAGTACTTTGCGGATCCTCCTGTAATATTCCCGACACGGATTACATTTCAGAATTTTACCGATGCAGTAGTAAAATACGGGATGCTCAAAGGGCTGATGAACTCAATTTTCATTGCCGCCGGCACTACCATTGTCACGACGCTCTTTGGCAGTATGGCTGCATATACCCTGATCAACGGGGCCCTGCCGAAGCGGTTCAAGCAGATCCTGGCGGGCTGGTTCCTGATACAGAAAATGTATCCCGCCGTGGTCGTAGCTGTTCCGGTTTTCTACATAATACGTTCTATCCGGCTCATGGACAGTGTATTCGCCCTCATCATCATGAATGCCAGCTTCAATCTGCCCCTGGTCATACTGTTGATGATAGGATTTTATGCGGAAGCTCCTTACGAGGTGGAAGAGCAGAGCATGCTGGACGGCTGTTCGCTTCTTCAGCGGTTTATTTTTGTTACCACCCCCATGGTAAAAGCGGGCCTGGTTGCCACGGCTATGCTTACCTTTGTTTACAGCTGGAATGAATTTCTCTATGCTGTAATTCTCACGGTAAACAAGGCAAAGCCGCTGACAGTCATCATTGCCGGATTTATAACGGATAAAGGACTTATCTGGGGTCCCATGGCCGCAATGGGGTGCGTCGTGGTTTTCCCGGTGCTGCTGGTCATGTGGCTGATGCAGAGAGATTTTATCAGCGGAATTTCCGCCGGAGCTTTAAAAGGATAACGGTTGCTTAAGCATGTTTTCATCCAGCTCTCGTTTTTCCAGTATTAAAAAAACCAGGATGCGTTCCATCCTGAAAGCAATACTGAATCACAAGCGGATAACCCGGTCCAGGCTGTGTAGGGAACTCGAGTTAAGCCTTTCGTCCATCGTAAAATATGTAAAGGCTCTCATCGATCTGGGGTTTATCCGGGAGACCGGGCAGGGAATTTCCACGGGAGGCAGAAAGTCCGTCTACCTTGAGTTGAATCCCGAGGCTGGTGTCAATATTGCCGTTGACTTAAGCCTTTCCTCGATGGATGCGCTCCTCATCGATATCCTGGGAGAGGAAGTTGAGAAGTATTCCGTGGCTACATACCAGGGCATTCAGAAGGAGGAGCTTCTCAGGCTGCTCGATGAATGTATAGATACCCTTATGAAGCGGGCACGGGAGATGAAGAGGAATGTGTTCGGTATCGGTATCGGCATCGGAGGTTTTATCGACCCGGATAAGGGAATTTCCCACGAGTACCTCTTTGCCGGCGGATGGTACGATGTTCCGCTCCGGCAGATTATCGAGGAGAAATATAAACGACCCTGCTTCCTGGTGAATGACGCCAATGCCATGGCTCTCATGGAAAAGTACTACGGCATGGGAGTCGGGGTGGACCACTTTCTCTGCGTGATGCTCTCCGAAGGGATCGGTATGGGAATCGTTGTCAACGGAGAAATCTATATGGGAAGCAGTTTCTATGCCGGCGAACTGGGACACACTCATATTGCTGGCGCCGGGGGACTCTGCTACTGCGGACATACCGGCTGCCTGGAGACGGTGAGTTCAAAACAGTATGTAATAAATCTTGCCAGGGAAGGGCTGGGTAAAGGGGTCCACAGTGAAATCCTGAAGCACTGCGATCATGACCTGGAAAAGCTGAAGATGGATCATATCATAACGGCTGCCAATAACGGTGACAATTTCGCCCGCAATCTGTTCACCCGGATCGGAACGAACCTCGGCAGTAAACTGGCCGATGTTGCCAATATCTTCAACCCGGAGATGATCATTCTCCGGGGAGAATTGATCGACGGGAACAGGGTCCTTTTCGAATCGATAGAACGGGAGATCATGAATCTTACCTTACGGCCTGTTGCCAAATCATTAAAAGTGTTATTTTCCGAACGGCAGGAGGATACCCGGTTCCGGGGTATCGGGAGTTACATACTTATCAATTATTTCTATCACGAATAGGCTGGAGGATCCGGACATGCACGTTATGTCTTCCCGGGAACGTATAACCGCCGCTTTGAATCACCAGGAGCCTGACAGGACTCCTCTCTTCGAGTACATCCTGCACCCGGCGCTTGCAGAAAAGATTCTTAAGAGAAACCATGTCGAGTATTTGGAGGATTCATCGGTGTGGCTGGAGGAAGCGGAGGAGACCGGCTTCGAGAATGCAGTCAGTACATACGCTGCCGCCAGGCTGGACCTGGCGCAGATTCTCGGGCATGATATGCTTTTTGTAAGCCCGAATCCGGTTCCCCGGGAGCAGTACTATTACGATCCGCTCAAGGACATCGGGTCCCGGTTCAATGTGACCGGCAACGGTGACCCCGTGGAGCGTCTTAAGGAAAGAAATGGGCGGATTGGCGAGATGCTTACCGGGAAATTTCCGGAGTCATCGTACCTTGTCTATATTACTATGAGAAGGGAGATGGAACGGAGGGGGATCGATATGCCGATACTCGCTCCCGCCTATTTTCACGGGATCTGGACCGATGCGGACCTGATGCAGGTAATGCTGCTGGATCCGGACGTGGCTGAGGAACACTTCTCTCTGGCTACAGAAAGGGCCTTCACCGTTATCAAAGATTATGTGGAGCTCAATATTGAGCTTATCGGGATCGGAGGGGATTTCGCCGGAAACAGGCTCCTTATTTCTGCGGAATGCTACCGTAGATTTATCGTTCCGGAAGTGAGAAAATGCGCTGATGTGATACGCAAAGCGGGAAAGTTCTCCGTCAATGCCACAGATGGGAATATATGGCCGGTGATCGATGATTTTTTGACCCGGTGCGGAGTGGATGGGTACCTGGAAATAGATATGAATGCCGGTATGGATCTGAAGGAGCTCAAACAACGGTATGGAGAAACCATCACGTTCATCGGGAGTATGGACTGCGGTTCGATCCTGACATTTTCAACTCCGGAAGAAATTGTACGGCTGACACAGGATAATATCGAAGCCGGGAAAGGCCGGGGAGGTCACATCTTTACCGCCAGTAATGCCGTCACTGCCAGTGTCCCTCTTGAGAATTACCTTGCTATGGTAAATGCATACAGGGAGTATTTCGGCTTGGTACCTGTAAGCATTGAACCGTCTTCATGAATTCTTTAACTTTCCTTTTAACCGTAAATTAAGTAAGATAGTGCTATAATGAAGGATGTTATGCTCGAAACAATACCGGATTCAAAGGAACTGGAGAAGATAAAAAACGGGATCGATAGTCTTATCGACAACATACAATCGATCATCTACATAGACCAGAGAAAGCTGGAATACCTGATTGCTTCGAAAATCGCCGGAGGACACGTGATCCTCGCCGATTTCCACGGAGTAGGGAAGACTTCACTGGCCCGGGCGCTTGCAGGATCCATTAAGTGGTCTGAAATGGATGCCTCGTCCGGCGGGGTGAAAATACGGGATTTCAGCCGTATTCAGTGTACCGTAGACCTTCTGCCCCAGGATATTCTGGGGTACACCCGCTTTTTAAGCAGGTCTGATGAAATGATATTCACCGAGGGGCCCTTATTCGCCCATTTTATCCTGTGTGATGAGATCAATCTGCTGACGCCGAAGACCCAGGGAAGTTTTTTCCAGGCAATGCAGGAGCAGATCGTCACCATTGAAGGGAAGACTTATGTCCTCCCGGACCCGTTTTTCATCATCGCTACCATGAACCTTGAAGGGGTTCATCTCTTTCCCCTTCCTGCTCCCCAGCTGGACCGGTTTATGCTGCAGATATCCATCGGGTTCCCGGAACCCGAAACTGAGGCGAGAATCATAGTGAAACACGGTATGGACAATGCCTGGGACGGCTTTAAACCTGTCATTACTCCAAAGGAGCTTCTCTCCTGGCAGAAACTGGTAGACAGGATTGAAATTCATCCTGATATTGTGAGCTACATCGTCAGCTGTATGCGGAGGACCAGGGACAACCCGGAAGTGAACATGGGTGCCAGCCCCAGGGCCGGAATAAAGGTTTCCCGCCTGGCCCGGGCCCTGGCTCTTGTGCGTGGTCTGGATTATGTTCCTCTTGATATGGTAAAAGAGATTTTTATTCCGGCGGTTGCCCACCGCCTGGTCATGCAGGATTCGACCCGTTCCGCAGCGGAGTTTTTATCGGAGGTGCTGGAATCTGTTCCGGTGGAGGGAAAACGATAACAGCCTGGTATGAGGGAAGACCGTTCACCTAGGGAATCACCTGTATTCTATTATTATCCATTCACCCTTGGGGGTTCCTTGCTCCTGGGGATCTCCCTCTATCTCCTGGGAAGAGGGTATGCGGAAAAGAATTTCACCGCCCTGTTCCTTTCGTTTACCGCCCTGGCGGTTCTCCTGGTCCTGGCGGTGATAGGCAGGATCCAGGCGGTCCGTTTCAGCCGGAGAGAAGTTTCCCTGGTAGTACCGCCCTATACTTACGCAGAGAGGTCAGACCGGGGGATTCAAGTGGATACCGGTAATGCAAAAAGTTTTCTCTTCTACCGGATTCATGTTCACCTCTCTATCAGGGAAAAGGTGGGTGCTGCTTCCTTCCTTCGACTGTACCGGGAGGGATCTTTCACCGGGGAAGGAACGCTTTTCCTGCCCCTCCGGTTTCCCCTGTCGGGGTACGGGACCTTGATGGTCCGGTTTCGGATCGGCGACATCTTCGGACTCACACGGTCCCGTTTCCTCAGCAGGCTTAAGAGCAAGACCGTCGCCCTCCCGGCCCTTCTGCCGGATAAACTTGCGGAAGTACAGGCGGAAGGCGGGATGGAAACGAAGACCAGGCAGAAGAATGCCGATGAAGAGAAGTACTATATGCGGGAATACATTCCCGGTGACAGGATGCGGGACATTAACTGGAAGGCCTCCAGCCGGAGTATAGAAGTATTTACCCGCATTTCTCCGGTAAGCCAGGAAAGGACAAAGATTCTCTACATCGATTTCCGCCATTTCGCCCCGGATGCACCTGGAAGCTCAGGGGTAAAAGAGAACCGGGAGCGGGTGTTTCACATGGATTTTCTGAAGCGGTGGCTCATGTCCTTTCTCTGGAGCACCAAGAGGGACAACCCGGATTTTCTCTTCGACATCGTAACAGGAAACGGCAGGGCCCTCTTGGAGAAGGAAGAGGATATTCTTAAGCTGGGGTTTAAGATAGGGACCATGTTTTTTCACCCGGATCCCGGGTGTTCTCATGAATACGGCGAAACCGATGAAGTGTACATTTTTTCCACACCTTTTGATGTGACCCTGGGGAGGGTTCTTCAGAAATACGGAGGCATGAAAATACACATGTTCCGTACAGGGTTCCCCGGCAGGGGCGGAGCTGAAACGCGAACACTCCCGGTATTTGGAAAGAAGGGGATGTTTTTACCCGGGTCCTGGGCCTTACGGAAAGAACGAAGGCTCAGGAACGGAACAGTACCGGTTCCTCCCGGGGGCAGGGAGGAACGGCTGGGTATCAAGGTGGTGTGATATGATTCTACTCTTTTTTACCAGGCTTGCCCTCTATTATCTGGCAGTCCTTATTCCCATAATCCATCCGGCCATTGTTGTTCCCTATGATGTATCCGGTTGGTGGCTCTGGTTCTTCCTCGTTCCGGGAGAGATGGGTATCGCCTATTTTCTCCGTCCTCCCAGGTTCAACCGGAAGGTTCAGCTGTACACAGCCCTTGTATTCCTGGTTATTACTACCCTGGGTGTTGCCGGAATTTCCCCCGGATCTCTGACATTTCTCCTGGCCGGGAGTGTTGCCTTTGTCCTCACCCTTCTGGTTTTTCAGGGGGGGGAACTGGGAGGTCTGATCTCTTTTGTCGAACCGGTTTTCCTCGGGTTCGTGTACTACCGGCTCTTAAGTTTTTCCAGGTCTTCCGAGTCGATATCTGCGGAGAGTGCAGGGGCTACCCAACTGGTGTTCGCCCTTATCATCGTCACGTACTTAGTCCATGGTCTTGTCCTCTATTTCTCGGCCTTCAGGGGCCGGGAGAAGAAGCGGAGAAGAATTGAAGTCCTTGTCCTGGGTGCGGTGGCAGTCCCGCTGGTGTTTCTCTTTACCATTGTGCTCCCCGGGGATTTTGTTGATCATTCGGTGGTATTGAACAATCTCTATCCGGACAAGGAGCCGGAAACCATCTATGACACGGATACAGCCAAAGGATGGGAAGAGAGGAGGAACGGCATAACAGATCCCCGCAGGGGATCTGCAGGGCAGGGTGAAGATGCGGAAAACGGCAGGGAAGGTGTGCTCCAGGGCATTCCCTCGGACCAGTGGGGCAGTTTTTCTTCCGGTCAGGGAGGCGAGGAGAAGCAGTACGCGGTAATGCTGGTGATCTCACCTAAGGACCCGGTATACGCTGCGGATGCCTACTTCCCGGAACTCGATCCTGTGCGGGGTTTTCTCCCTGTCGGGGATGGGGCGTTGAATACCTTGACCACCCAGCGGTTTATCGAGACATGGACGAATTTTGACGTACCCGAAGGAGATACGATGCGCCTTCCCACGAATGTCGCCTATATCTCCACCCTCCGGTAACGGGTTGTGGCATACCTGCCCTACGCGATCGAGCCGACGGTGTTGAAACCGCAATTCTTTCCTTTTGAGTATTTTTACAACACAACCTCTCTTTTGAGTGTCTCCACCCTCCGGGACTGGAAGCGCATAAAGGATCCCTCGCCCGGCGATTTTGAGGGGTTGGAACGATACTTATCCGTTCCCCTGGACGAAGAGACCCGGCTCGTTTTTCAGAAACACCTGGATAAGGCCCTGGAGGGGAGGGAAGGAATCGGAGAGAAAATAGAAGGGATATTAAACTCTTTTACCACCTACCAGTACGAACTGGGGTTTAATGATGATGTTTCCGTTCTCAAGTTAAGGCGGTTTCTTGATGTTACCCGTTCCGGGGACTGTTCCGAGTTTTCCAACACTACCGCCATCCTGGGGAGGCTGGCCGGGATTCCCACCCGTGTCGTTACCGGGTATCTCGCCAGCAAGGACCTCCAGACTCCTGCCCACAGGCAGGGGGTGCGTAAGCTGCGATCCATGATCGAAGAACTTGCCGGGTATCCTGAAGAGCAGATCTACCTGGTAACAACGGCTCACCGTCATTCCTGGGCGCAATACTACATTCCCGGCTTAGGCTGGGTGGATATCGAATCAACGGGGTATGCCATTCCGCCTCCTCCGGGGTTCGATCCCAACTCCAGGGACGTGGTTATCCCGCTGATACGGGACAACACCCGGGAGCTGAACAGCTTTACATTTCCCTGGCGGTTCATACTGAAAGTAGTGCTCATGGTGATAGGCGGCGTAGTGGTCTTTCTCTACCTCCTTCGCTACGGAAGAGAAGTCTATCTGACGATGATAACGAAATCATACACTCCCAGGGCTGTGCGGGCCCTTTACACCCTCCTCCTCATGAAGACCGCGAGTGCGGGATGGCCTCTGAAAGAACCCTCAAAGACGCCAAAAGAGTATGCAGAAGAACACCCTGCCCTTACCGGTTTCGCCGTAGTGTACACACAGCTCCGTTACAGGGACCGGGCAGCCGGGGAAGAGAAGGAGCGTTTGTATCATCGATTGAAAGAAGAATATCGAACGATTCTGGAGCAGGGAAAGGATCGTTCCTTTATTGTCCGTGTGTTCAGCCTGAAGGGACTGTACTATTGAAGCACGCAGGGAAAATCCGGATGTTGTCCTCCGTCGTTCTCATAGCCGGCTGGGCTGTTCTCCTGTCGGGGTGCAGCAGGCGGTCCGACTGGGTCATGTTCCGGGGTGAACAGGGCCGGGGGGGAACTTCGAATGTTATAAGGCCGCCGTTGGGAATTAAATGGAAACTGAAAATACAGGAATCGGAAGAACCTGCCTACGCTTTTAACAACCCGGTGGTATTAAAGGATACGATCTTTTTCGGATCTACCGATGGAAACATGTACGCCCTGGACATAAAAAGCGGGTATATGCGGTGGGTATACAAAACCAGGGGCGCTATAAACTCCGTACCCTTTGCCGACGAAGAGAACGTGTATATCGGATCCAATGACGGCAATCTCTACGCTCTATCCAGGGAGGATGGGAGCCTGATTTGGTCCTACCAGGCTGACAGCACGATTCAGTCCACCATAAGCAAAACCGACGACTCTATCATTTTTGTAAGCGACGGCGGCCATGTGTTCGCCCTCTCACCCGACGGGCAGGAGCAGTACAAGCTGCCGAACCCGGTGTGGTATTACTTTACGTTCCAGGTGTACAAGAATGTTCTCTATTTTGCACCCGGTCCGGTGGAGCAGCCCCACAGCATGGGTGCATACGATCTGAAAGCCCGGGAGTATCTCTTTGTAATCGACACTGCCATGCTTGATGCGGTCTGGTATTCTTTTCCGGCGTTGAAAGACGATTACCTCTATTTTTCTACTGCGGATTATCTTATTGATGAGTGGCGCTTCGATTATTACGGCTACAACCGTCTTACAGGCAGACTGCTCTGGAAAAGCACCGAGTATTCCGATTTCGGGGCTGCAGGGTATTATGACCTGGACGCATTGTTCAATAATAACATGAAACTCCTGGACTACCTGGCCCCTTCGCTGTGGAAAGACCTTGTCATATACACCAGCGGTGATGCCGTTGTTCGGGCCCTGGATCTGGACACCGGTCTGATAGCCTGGAGAAAGCGTTTCAACGGGTATACCACCAGCGCACCTACCGTTGCAGGTAACTATGTCTACTTCGGTATCAGCGAAAGTCGCGATCCTGACAGTTACTCCGGGCCAAGACTGGTATGTCTCTCCGCAAAAACCGGAAAGCTCATGTGGGAACTGGAGATCGAAGGGAATATCCTGAGTGCGCCGGTAATTGCCCAGGACTGGATGGTCTTCGGTACGGACCGGAACATGTTCTACGTGCTGGAAGCGCTGTTTTAGATGTAAAAGGCCCAGTTAGACAATTTCTGCGCCAAGATGATCAGGCAGGGAAAACTGAAATTGCCTGCCATGTCGGCAGACAGGTCCGGCCTGCCTGTGCGGGCGAACCGCACGCAGACAGGAGGCGACAAATGAGCAAGACAAACAATAAGGAAGATGCCAAGGAATGACCACACCTTACCATGCCAGTCTTTTTGCGAACGAATTGACTCGTCAAGGTGGCGAGGGTGTGGAGCGTCTCTCCAGGTCTCTCTTCGATGCCTGCGTTGACCTGAACCCCCACCAGATTGAGGCTGCGCTCTTCGCGATGCGGTCACCCGTTTCCAAGGGTG
>JAJSAL010000043.1 GCA_024274705.1 Spirochaetota bacterium | reverse complement strand
GTACAGTAGCAATCGACAGTTTTGGCGGGAATACCGGGTCGACTTTCGTATCAGGGTCGGCAAGACTGGAAACCGACCTTTCCGATGACCACCCGGTAGGCGTCAAGTGGGAACACCAGGTCGATTTCGACAGTAACGGTTGCGATAACTGTCACAGCATGCACCCCTTTTCTTTTGTATCCGAACTCCCTTTCTTTAACGGGTACATCGAGTGTGCCACCTGCCATGATGTACACGACGGGACAGGCAATGGGAAAATGCTTCGAAAGCCGCTGCAGAATTCGGCTATATGTCTTCATTGCCACGGGAAGTAGGAACGCCGGTTACTTTTTATGACATAAGTAGCAAAGGTCCCGGGAACTTTGTTTTTCATTTACAAAAAGAAAATTCGAGTTCCCGGCGTGTGGAGTGTGACAGCTAATACAGGAGAGGTCCTCTTCCTGCCTGCTTGGATCGGGTTTGCCGAGCACGGGGTGATTATATCCAAACCCGGTAATAATGTGTTTTCCTGATGCCTGCTCCTCGTGGCAGGAAACACATAATTCAAACAACGGGTCTTCCAGGTTCATGGTGTTAGCCGAAGCATGGGGGTTGTGGCATGATGAACAGCTCCCGGAGGCAACCGGGTTATGGACCACCTTGTTATCGAATTGCCTTTTGTTATGGCAGGAGAAACACAGTGCGGAACCTGATGCCCCAAGCATCCTTTCATTTTCTCCCGAGTGCGGATCGTGGCAGGATGTGCACAGTCCTTCTTCTACCGGCGTGTGTACCGACTTCTTCCTGAACATATCGCCGGAATGGCATGTGAAGCACAGGTCCGAACCGCCGGCTGTTAAGAGATTTTTAAAGTCACTCCGGTGAGGTTCATGGCAGGAGGTGCACAGGCCGGCTGTTACCGGCGTGTGCCGGTATTTCTTTTCAAAGGGTTCCGTGGAATGACATGAATAACAAAGGTCCGAACCTTCAGCCGTTAACAGCTTTGCATTGTCACTGGCATGGGGTTCATGGCAGGAAGTACACAGACCCGCGGTCACCGCCGTATGCTGGGATTTCCCTTCAAAGGACTCCGGGGAATGACAGGTGTAACACAAATCGGAACCCTCGGCTGTTAACAGTTTTTCGTAGTCACTCGTGTGGGGGTCGTGGCAGGAGGTACACAGGCCTGCGGTCACTGCCATATGCCGGGATTTCCCTTCAAACAGTTCCATGGAATGGCAGTTGAAACACAGATCAGGAGGATTCATTAAGAGAGATAACTCGGGTTCTTCGTTTTCATGGGGAGAGAGATGGCACAAGCCGCAGCCCATTTCCACGGCGAGATGGACGGTCTTCCCTGAGTTCATCGAAGGATGGCACATCAGGCAGGGAAGTTCTTCGTCGCCGAAAGCCGGGGTACCCTGGAAGAGGAAAAAGACGGAGAAAAACACAAATAAGAAAAACAGGGTTGAAGTAGAATTTAAACGCACCATTGCCGATATACTATCTGATATTGCAGATCGACGCAAGAAAATAGTATTTCCCTTTTTATTCGTTGACATATAAAGAATAAAAGGTAAAATGGGGAAAAATGAAATCCTTAAAGGTCCTTCCATGTGCCGTGTTTGCACTCATGATGTTGTATCTTCCGTGGAATGCCTATTCTGATGGTACATCAGAAGGTGAGGAACCTGCTGCGCCATCTGCCAATGTCCTGGAGTCGTTTCTATTTCGTGGAAATATGTCGGCGTCGTATCGATTCAGACACAGTACTCATCCTGATGAACCGTGGAACGATCATGATTTGGCCCAGGAACTGCAGTTGAACCTATCATCCACCCGGGGGAAGTCCGTTGAAGCGAGTTTTACCGGATCCTTACGGGAGGACCTGGACGGCAACAGCGGCAGGACAGACTTTTACGCCTTCGAGGATATTGGCGATACCACCCTGTCCCCCGTATTTCTCACTGTTTATGAAGCCCAGGTGGATGTTAAGGACCCTTTTCCGTATTTAGCCCGGTTCCGGATGGGACGGCAGTCCGGTTACAGGAACGAACCCGTTCTTTTTGATGGTTTTTCCCTGGATTTTACACCCTCTCCAATGCTGTTGATTACTCTCTACGGGGGGGCTTCGGTTCACCTTTTCGAAGTTGCATACTCGTGGGGTTCCGACCTGACAGCCGGTGCCGGCGTGGACTTCTCACCTGCAGCGAATATCATGGTAAGCGCGGACTACCTCTTTATAAAGGACACCCTGTCTGTCCCGCCGGAATCCCTTCGGTTTGAACATCTGTTGACCTTAAGCTCCCGGATGCGTTTTTTTTCCTTTCTTAAAACCACGGTTAAGCTTCGATTAATCAACTGGGCCTTCCGGGATAGCTCGCTCTCCACGATTTTCACTTTTCCCGGGATCGATCTCCAATTCAGTGCCGTCTATGCCGTCAAGTTCGGCCGCAGGGAAGAGTTTTCCCACGAGTTCGCGCCGTATTCCCTGTTTCTCGGCGAATCCCTGCCGTACCATAGTATCGATGGAAAGGTGCGAAAACTGCTCGGCCGTCATGTGGCCATGGATATGGGCTTTTTCCGCCGGGGATTGCTGTACCCTGAGGAAACTGACCCCTTTAACCGGAAATACAGCAGGATGTATACGGTGATAGAACTCTCTGATGTCTTTCTTAAAGGGATCTTTTTTTCGGTTTCAGGGGATATCACGTTGATCGAAAAGAAGCAGAACTACTCGGCTGGGATGGAAGCAGGGTACGTTGTGCAAAGAAGTGTCATGAAAGATATGAGAATACACACCGGTGCGTATTTCAATTATTACACATACGATGATTTTCTTGAACCCGATGCGGAGGAAACAGTTCCCACGGTGTTCGTAAAGGTGAAGGTGCCCGTGGGGAAGAGTTTTTATTTCCGCGGTAAGTATGAATACGAGAAAGCGATTGATTCGTACAATACTTTGAAACTGGAAACGGTATATGAATTCTAATGATTTTCGTTCGCGTTCTTTCCGGAAAGCGGTTCCCCTGGTGGGATGTGTACTCCTTGTCCTCGTATTTGCGGCGGGGTGCAAAACACAGAATGCCGATACCGCCGATAAAAGGATACCCTTTCCGAAACCCCGGTCCCACCAAAGCGGCTGGTCTGAATTTCACGGAGGCTTAGCGGTTCAGAAGGACAGCCTGTGTCTTACCTGCCATGAGAAAAGCGATTGTGCTTCCTGTCATTCCAGGGTTCTCCCGAAAGACCATACGAACACCTGGCGGACACAAAGTCATGGTTTCGCTGCAGCCGGAAACCGGGAACGGTGTCTTACCTGTCACAGGCAGGATTACTGTATGCGCTGTCATAACGAGACCGCACCCCGCAGTCACACGGGCAGCTGGGAGAGCGGGCATTGCAACCAGTGTCATTACGAGGACCTGGGCACAACCGGTACCAATTGTACGGTTTGTCATGGACAGATTGAGCACTCTTCCGCTCCGCATCCCGTTAGTTCACAGCTGACCTGTTTGGATTGCCATTAGATTGTGGTATAATATAAAGTACATGGTGATGGGATGAAAGGCATAATCCTGGGTTTTGCAAGTCTGTTTTTTCTCGTGCTCGGCGCCTGTTCCCCAAAGGTGGGACTGGATGCCATTTTTTCCGGGGAGACGGTTTCATACGAAAGTGAACAACCGGACTGTGAGAGTTGTCATGGTGAGGGAAACCAATACGATCCCAGGGCTATTGACACTTCCGGTGCCCAGGGAAAGCATGTGCAGCATGTAGCCGAGGCGGGTTTTTCATGTGAAAAATGCCATTTCGATTACCCGGACTCGGCCACCCATATGGACGGTAACGATGATACCGGGACGACGGCGGTTCAACTGGTACGGTTCGACTGGACTAACAGTAACGGTGCATGGACTGTCGAGGGAGGCCCCGGTACTGGGTACTGTTCTTCCCTCGCGTGCCACGGGGCGGGGGCCCTGGACTGGTACGGGTCGGAAGTGTGGGTACTCCCGGACTGCGTATCCTGCCACGATACAACTGTCGGCCCCAGGCGGCAGGTGTTGGGACCCGGAGGGGATTTTGAAAAGGAATCCCATCATGTCATCGATTACAGCGACCGGACCGGCGAAATAGTCACAAAGGATGATTGTCTCGTATGCCACGATATGGAAAGCCATATGGCCGGTACGGTACGCCTTAAGGATGCGGATACAGCGTCGAATGTCATTGTATATGACCCGGATGATCCTTCGGTCCTGGAGGAGTTTTGCCTGAGCTGTCATGATGCGGACGGAGCCGCCG
>JAJSAL010000042.1 GCA_024274705.1 Spirochaetota bacterium | reverse complement strand
TCTATTGCTCCAAGAACCCATCTCCCTCCCCGCTCTACAGCGTTGCTCTTGTCACCGTAATATTTCCAGAATACGTCTTCATAAGTGGCGTAATTCCCAGATTGAACATCACGGCCAATCCTTTTGAACTCTTCTTTGAATCTTTTGATCGTGTGAGACGAATACCCGGCAAGAAGATGTGCATTGAGCATCTCGTCCCTAAGCTTGTCCAAATGACTGTTTATCTTCATTTGTATCCTCCTAAAATTGATAGATTGAGGATACAGGTTCATGAAATATTATGTTAACCTTTGCCTAGCCAAGTACCTTGTGGACAATACTTTACGGAAAAAGGTAAGGAATGACAGAAGGTTAGCATAACGAAAGAACTGCTTACGTAAGCAGTTGCTTCGGCACAGCTACGCCACACATTTACTGGAATCCGGTTCTGACATCCGCACCGTACAGGAACTACTGGGACACAAAGATGTAAAGACAACGATGATCTATACTCACGTAATAAACAAGCCCGGAATACATGTGAAAAGCCCGGCGGATGCCTTGAAGAAATAAGAAAAAAGTGATTTTCCTGTGGATGAAATAGGCCCGAAAAAGAATATACTGAAGGCCTTGCCTTTTTCGGGGGAGGCCATTCCCCCGAGGTACTTCTGCTGTTGCAGAACAGCCTTGATACAGAACCATTCTTTCCGATAATATGGACCGGTTTATGAAATTCGTCACTTTTTTCTTGCATTTGTAACATTTATCGAACTCACAGCATTATCTCCGCTCCTGTTTCCATACGTATTATTTACTTAAACTTCCCGGAAACATCTTGACATCTTTTGTACTATTGTATTAAACTTATATTGTACTAATACTTTAATACAATCTGGAGTACGATGTGGCTTCAAAAAAAGTCGAATCCATAGAGTTTACCCTGGATCCTAAAAGCGGTGTTCCTTTCTACAAGCAGGTAATCCTCCAGGTGGAAACGGCTATAGCCTCCGGCCGGCTTACATCGGGAGACCAGCTACCAACCGTTCGGAGCCTGGCTGTGGACCTGAAAGTTAACCCCAACACGGTAGGCAAGGCCTACAACGAACTGGAAATCAGGGGGATCGTAAACACCCAGCAGGGAACCGGCACCTTTATCAGCAACAAAAAAATCACCCTCTCCGATGTGGAGAAAGAACGGATCCTGAACGAAATATCCCGTTCCCTCATTGCCCGGGCGGGTTCCTACGGGTTCTCCCTGAAAGATCTCCTGCTGTTTCTTCAGGAACAGCAGTCATTATCAGAACAAGGAGGCGAAAAATGAAACTATTTGCCTATAAATCAGAACGGATAAAAAATCTGCAGAAAGTCAAACTGTACCGGGATTTCCATTTCAACACCTTTTCGTTTTTCATTCTCGGCCTGTTTCTGCTGGCCGGAATTCTGATTCAATATGTTTCCGACTGGTCTCTCAATACCCGGGAGATATTCACCGTTGCTTTCGGAATAATAGCTGCAGGAGGAATTCTCGTAATCCTCCCCATGTGGCTCGCAGTGGTTCAGATCATTATCGTGAGTTGGGTATGCATGATCGCTTTTTTACAGATAGATTATTATCCCCTGGTTGCAGCAACTTCCCTGGGGTTTCTCATTGCACCGTCGGTCCAGCTCATCTATCACTGGGACAAGGTAATCGTGTTACGCCTGGGAAAATTCAGGAAAGTACACGGGCCCGGCCTTTTCATGCTGATACCCCTCTTCGACAGGATTGCCGAGTTTGTGGACACCCGGATCCGGGCCACCGATTTCAGTGCGGAAAAAACCCTCACCAGGGATGCCGTACCGGTACACGCCGACGCCCTGGCCTTCTGGATGATCTGGGATGCCCAGAAAGCCGTTCTGGAGGTGGAGAATTACCTGGAAGCTGTAACCCTCTCGGCCCAGGCTGCCTTGAGGGACTCCATAGGGAAACATGATTTGACGGTCCTGCTTTCCGAGAGAGAAATTCTGTGTGCTGAAATCCAGACCATATTGGACCGGAAGACCAACCCATGGGGTATCACGATTCTCTCGGTGGATCTGACGGATATTATTATACCCCAGACCTTGGAAGATGCCATGAGTAAACAGGCCCAGGCGGAACGTGAAAAAGAGTCCAGGATCATCCTGGGTACGGCGGAAGTTGAAATAGCGAAGAAATTTGAGGAAGCATCGCGGACATATAAAGACAACCCCACGGCACTCCGTCTCCGGGCAATGAACATGGTATACGAAGGAATTCGGCAGAAAGGTTCCCTTATACTCCTGCCTGCGTCGATCCTTGAATCCATGGACTTAGGCACCGTCATGGGCGCTGCTGCTATGGATAAGCTGGAAAAACTGGAGCACCCGGAGGAGGAGGAGGAGAAGGATGATAACAATTAAACATGTGTCGAAAGACTACCATGCAGGGGATACCGTTGTTCATGCACTCCGGGGAGTGTCCCTCGATATCGGAAGAGGGGAATTTTTCTCCATCGCCGGACCATCAGGTTCGGGGAAAACGACTCTCCTCAATCTTATCGGTTGTATCGATGATCCGGACAGCGGCGATATTATTATAGACGGCGAATCAGTATCGGGAAAAACAAAGAAGGACCTTGCCCTTTTCAGGAGAGAAAAACTGGGCTTTGTTTTTCAATCATTCAATCTTATCCCGGTACTCACCGCGTACGAGAATGTTGCTTTCGCCCTTTCTCTTCTCAATATAGACAGCAGGAAAATAAAGGAACGGACTTCTGCCCTGCTCAAGGAAGTCGGGCTGGAAGGAATGGAAAACAGACTTCCTTCGAAGCTTTCAGGAGGCCAGCAGCAGAGAGTGGCAATAGCCCGGGCACTCATCAAGAAACCCAGTATTGTACTGGCAGACGAACCCACTGCGAACCTGGATTCTAAGACGGGTGCAGAGGTCCTGAAACTGATGGAAGATATGAATAAGAAACATGGGACGATATTTATCTTCTCAACTCATGATCCGATGGTCATGGAATTCGCTTACAGACTTATACTTCTTCATGACGGGGAAATTACCAGTGATGAAAGGAGGAAGTGATGAAGTTTTTGATCAGTCTCGCCTGGAAGAATCTGTCCCGTTATAAAAAAAGGACCATGATTACTGCCTGTGCTCTCGCCTTCGGTATAGCCCTCTATATCTTTACAGATTCACTATTAAGTGGTGCAGACATGGATTCCCAGCGCAACCTGGTATGGTATGAGACTTCCTCCGCCCGCATCATGGACAGGGATTATTGGGAAAACCGGGACCAGACGCCTCTCAACCTGCTTCTGGAGCACCCCGGTGTTTTTGAAGGCGTCCTGGAAGAGATGAAGATTCCCTCCGCTCCCCGCACGGTGTTTGCCGGCGAACTGGTGGTCTACCGGGACCCTTTTGAAGAAGACGGCTCAATGCAGGTGCGGATCTACGGAATAGATCCTGACAAGGATGATGCTGTCTTTAAGTTCAGGGAGCTTATTGCTGCCGGCCGTTATCTCCAAAAAGGAGATAACGGTATTCTCATCGGTTCTTCCCTGGCTCGAAATATCGGGGCGGAAGTGGGCTATCCTGTAAGAATCACCACCAGAACAAGATACGGACAGCACCAGGTGATCGACCTGGATGTAATCGGAATCATCGATTGCCCGAATCCGGTAATAGATAAAAAAGCTATTCTTATGCCCCTGGATACTGTGGACCTGTACCTTGAAATGGAAGGCGCGGTAACGGAAATCAACATGAAATTCCCGGAAATAAAAGACACAGAAGCGTTAGGCCGCGCATTAAAAGCTGAACTGCTTCCTGATTTCCCGGGCATCGACGTGCTGGATTGGACTGTCCTGGGTAAGGATGCCATTGCCATGTCCCAGGCAAAGCAGGCAGGGTCCGGGATGATCCTTTTCCTGTTATTCGTCATTGCTGCCGTGGGAGTATCCAACACCATGCTGATGTCAATTTTCGAACGGGTAAGAGAATTGGGAATGATGCGGGCCCTGGGAATGAAAACTTCCCAGATAAGGACCGCCTTTCTCATCGAGGCCGCCGGCATTGGTATTATCGGCTCAGGTATAGGGGTGGCAATCGGGTGCCTGCTGAATATATGGGCAGTCGGCAAAGGGATTGATTTGAACGTCTGGATGCGCGGGATGGACATGGACATCGGTTACCGGATCCGTGATGTATTCCGCGGCGCCTGGAATCCCACAGCAATCATTCAGGCCTTTTTTATCGGAATACTGATCACCGTCATAGTCGCTCTTATTCCCACAAGACGTGCACTTAACATGAGCATAACAGAGTGCCTGAGAGACAAGTAGGAGAGCTCCATGAAACTCGCACAAATTGCATTCAGAAATATCAGACGAAACAAAAGACGAAGTATTCTCTCTATCACAGCTACGACTATTGCAGCAATGGCGATTGTGCTTTTGTTTTCCCTCATTACCGGTATGGCGGATAATATGAAATACAACCTCCAAACCTATTACACCGGGGAGGTAAGAGTCCGGAACAGAATGTTTGACAAAAACGAAGACATGAACCCTCTCCACCTTCGGATCACCGGGTATAGTAATGTAATGGAAACGATAACATCCCTGGATGGAGTGGCTTCGGTTTCTCCGCGCATCAGTTTCCCTGCAATGATTTATATTGGCGAAAAAAATTACAAGGGTATGGGCATGGGTGTCGATTTTAATCTTGAAAAACACTACCAGGACATGGAAGCCGCCCTTGCCCTGGGACGGCTTCCGGAAAAAGGCAAAAAAGAAGTACTCCTTGGTGTCGGGTTGGCGGAAGAAATGGGTGTAGCCCCGGGAGATAAAATTACCCTTGTTGCCGGTACGATGAGGAGAAGTACCAACGGTATTACCTTAAGAATTACCGGCTTAATTTCTTTTCCTGTATCTGCAATGAATTCAAAATTCTTTTTGGTCCCCTTAGATACAACCCGGAGCTTTCTCAGGATGGGAGATTCGGTTTCAGAAATTCTTATCAAACTGCAAGAAAAAACTTCCAGTATCGAAATCGAAAAGACGCTGAATAAACTTTTTCAAACATCCGGTTTCGAAGATATTGGAGCAACATCCTGGGAGCACATTCCAACTTCATATACATTTATGAAGATGGCCCAGGCAGCTTACAACATCATGGCGTTGGTGTTTTTCATCCTTGCTTCCTCGGTTATCATCAACACAACAATGATGGTGATATTTGAGAGGGTGAGAGAGATAGGAACAATCGGAGCCATGGGTATGACAGGAGGTGAGATCGTCCGGCTTTTCTTTCTGGAAGCGGCATACTTAGGTGTCCTGGGCTCTCTATTCGGTGTGATTATCGGCATCATCATAACCATCCCACTGTCAAAAACGGGATTCAGTTTCGGTGCAGCTATGGAAGGGGTCAGCTTTGAGATTTCAGACATCATCTATCCCCGGTTGAGTATGAAATCTACCATTGTGGTATTTTTCTACTCCAGCATCATCGCAGCTCTTTCCTCCCTTTTTCCTTCCAGGCGGGCGTCCAGAATAACACCTGCCGAAGCTCTGAGGTCGATATAGATATGGCCGAACTCAGATGGATACAAGGAGAACGCTCATGAAAAAAACCATCATACAGGCACTGTTAGTTGCATGCCTGCTTTCATCCCCATTGTTTGCCCAAACCGCGGAATCGATAATCCAGCGCATGGAAGAAAACACCGTCCATTCCACTGCCCGTATAGAGGGTACCATGATCATCAACGACCGGTTCGGGAAAAAGGTTACCACTTTTATTTCCTATACACGGAGCAACGGGGACACCCTCATCGAGTTTACCAGCAGAGACGAAGCCGGCCAGAAAATCCTCCGTACTGCCGATGAAATTTATCTCTATTATCCGGATGCCGAAGAGGTAATCCGTCTTAAGGGCGCCGCTTTACGGGATTCGGTTATAGGGTCCGATATGTCCTATGAGGACTTAACAGGCGGAAAGGGTCTCATAGACTCCTACGACATCACATTACTGGGCAGGGAAATGATACGGGGAAGGTCCTGCTACAAACTGGAACTTAAGGCAAAACGGAGAAATGTTGCATACCCTAAACAGATTATGTGGGTAGACGACCGGGATTTCATCTACCTGAAAGTTGAGCAGTATGCCCTTTCCGGGCGACTATTGAAAGAAGTATACGTCGAGGAGACACAAACGGTTAAAGGCAAAACTCTGCCTGTGAGGACTATAATTTCGGATAAACTGAAGAAAAATTCCAGCACCATGTTCATCGTGGATAAGATCGACATCGGCATCGATATTCTGGAGAGCACCTTTTCTCTCCAGGAACTTACATGGTAACCCGGCTGTTCCTTCTTTTTTTCTGCTGTATAGTGCTCTTTGTGTTCGGTCTCTTTATCGCGCCCCTGGCATTCGGCGAACTGAACATGAGCGGAGAAACCGGTACGTATGTAACCCTGTCCAGGGTCCCCGGGGAAGCATGGTCCTTTACAGGAAGCGCATTCGGCAGGCTTACGGCTTCACCGGAAGGTTCCGATTCGGTGAAATCCGAACTTTCCCTGGACGTTTACACTTTTTCAGTACCATACATCGATATCTACAGGGCATACGTAAAAGTGCGGTTTCCTGTGTTCCGGGCTACCATGGGGAAAACACGGCTCTCCTGGGGGGAAGGATCCTATTTCAATGCTGGAGACATCCTGTTCGGTAGTCTGGAAGTCGAACCGGACCTGACCAGCGAGGCTTTTCGCACAACCGGCAGGTGGCTGGCCGCAGTAACACTTCCAACCGGACGATTTTCTCTTTTCGAAGGCGCTGTGCTCCCTCCTGTACCTGCTGCGGGCACTCCAAACGGATCCGGCATCGATCTCCCCCGGATTTCAGAGACCACTTTAGGGTTGCGATACGTTACAAAGGTGGGAACGGTAAAGCTGGAAGCAGGATACGGCTACAGAGGGAGCGATGACCTCCATGAATCCTATGTGGGGATCCAGGGCAACCTGGTGGCGGATTATCATGTTACCGCGGCAGCATCGATCCCTGCAGCAGAGCCTGGGTGGGAGGATGTGGCGGATCGGATGAGGATCTCCTGGGGGCTTTTCTACCTGGTACCAGGATTAAGAGAGAGTACCTTCTCTTTCCGGCTGGAAGGGCTTGTCCGTCCGAAAGGTTCCTGGAATGCTGTCTCCCACACCGTGGCGGATGCCGAACCTTACGGCATACTCCTGTACCCGGAAATAATGTTCAGTCCGGTCCGGTCCCTCTCGCTGCTCTTAAGAAGCGTTGTCTCCCCGCTGGACGGGTCTGCCCTTTCAACCGGAGGCCTGGACTGGAACGTGTACCAGGGCTTTCACATTCTCACCTTTACAGCTGTTCAAAGCGGCGGAAGGGAAAACCTCTTCTCCTGGGAGAAACCCGGGTCACTTGCGTTTACCCTGGGGTTCCGTTCCACTTTTTAGACTATTGCTGCATCTCCACTTGATTTCCTCTACTTAACTGACACAATTAATAGAAGGTACAGGAAGGAAAAATGAACTCCGTTCAAATTGGTGCAACACGGTCTCTTTTCTCTGCCGTTATAATCATTGCCGTTGCCGGTCTTTACGCATTAAGCAGATTCAATTATCTTCTGTTTCACGGCATTGCTGAACTATTCAGTGTCGTCATCGCCTGTACCATTTTTATTTTTTTCTGGAACACCAGGGAATACCACGATACCGATATGCTGGCTCTCCTGGGCATCCCCTATCTCTTTGTCAGCCTCATCGATATGTTCCACACCTTAGCATACAAGGGTATGGGTGTTTTTTCAATTAACTCGGCAAACCTGGCGACCCAGCTCTGGATCAGTGCACGCTACTATGAAGGCGCAGCTCTCCTTCTGCTATCCCTGTTTTACAAACGGAAAGTGAAAACCTCCGTCATCATGATAATCGGCGTTTCGGTTTTTATACTGATTGTACTTACCATCTTCGTATGGCCTGTTTTTCCCGTATGCTATATTGAGGGTTCAGGCCTTACCATGTTTAAAAAGGTGAGCGAATATATAATAACCGGTTTACTTTCAGTAGCCCTGGTCCTGTTTTTCTTAGCCGAAAAACCAAGGAAAAGCGAATTCAACTCCTTCATCATTATTTCAATAACCCTGACGATGGCGTCTGAAATTTTATTTACCTTCTACGTAAGTGTTTACGGTATTTCCAATTTCATCGGTCATATCCTTAAAATTATTTCATTCTATTTTATCTATAAAGCGGTAATCTCTTCAGGCTTGAAGAACCCGGTGAATATGCTGTTCGCAAACCTCAAGACCAGTGAGCGCCGGTTCAAAGATATTTTCGATTCGGCTCCCTTAGGTTACCAGACTATCGACCAGGCGGGTAACATTCTTCATATCAACGAGGCCTGGTCCACTTTAACGGGCTTTGGCGGAACAGACGCAATCCACAAACCTTTCAAATCTTTTATGACCGGGGAAAGTGCACTGCGGTTCGATTCCGTCCTGGAAACCGCTGAAACGACCGGTGTCAGTACAGGTGCTGAACTCACATTGAGAACAAAGGAGAGCAGAGAAGTACACATAACCGCAGATATCAGGAAAAGCGGTTATTCAGCAACCGCTTCCCCGGAGTATCTATGTATTCTGAAGGATATAACCGACAAAAAGAAATACGAAGACAGGATAAACCTCTCGCTTAAGGAAAAAGATATTCTCATTAGGGAAGTCCACCATCGTGTAAAGAATAATCTAAGCCTGATAAACGCCATGTTAGGGATGAAATCCCGGGACACCGAACTGCCCGCGGTGCAACAAGTATTTCTTGATTGCCAGGGCCGGATTCAATCCATTGCACTGGTACATGAACAGATGTATTCAACCAACAATGTGGCGGAATTACCATTTGCAAATTATATATCCGATCTTGTCCGTGGAATATCTACGATGCATTACTCCACGGATCGTAGTATCGATATCTCAATCAGCATCGAACCTGTAACCCTTGATCTCAACAGGGCGATACCTTTAGGGCTCATCATTACAGAACTCATTACAAATGCCTACAAATATGCCTTCCCTCACCGGGAAAACGGCAGAATTGAGATTCGTATGTATCAGAAACTCGGTGATTATTTTCTGCAGATCCAGGACAACGGTGCAGGTCTTCCTGAATCTATTAATATACATAATCCCCAGTCTTTCGGCCTGACAATGGTAAAACTTCTTGCAGAACAGATTGGAGGAAACCTTGCATTAACCCGGAACAATGAAACTCTGTATACCCTTACGTTTCCGGTGAAAAACGATGAACAATATAAATAGGAAATTCGAATGCTCCGGCTGCCTTCGGCAGTTATGACCCTCCCAGCAGTACGGAAACATGGGAAACAACTGCCTTAGCCAGTCCTTCGGGATTGTACCCACCTTCCAGGACTGAAAGGACTCTCCCTTCACAGTGCTTATCGGCGATATCCATTGCCATCCGGGTAAGCCGGGCATACCCGTCATCGGTAATCCGGAAGGTGCCCAGGGGATCCTCCTCTCTGCTGTCGAAACCGGCGGAAATAATAACCAGGTCCGGAGAGAAATTCACCTTCTTCAGTGCAGGCAGGAATGCATCAGTCCAGGCACTGATAATATCGCTGTCTCCGGCGCCGTCCGGCAGAGGAATGTTCAGATTATATCCCGTTCCTGCTCCCTCGCCCTTCTTTTCTGGAAACCCGGTGCCGGGATACCCCCAAAGGATATGGGTGGAAAAGAAAAAGACCTCCGGATCGCCGTAAAATGCCCATTCCGTACCGTTTCCATGATGATAGTCCCAGTCGACGAGGAGGATACGGGAAAAAGTATACCTCTTTTGGGCATACCTGGCCGCAATGGCTGCATTGTTATAAAAACAGAACCCTTCACCCTGGCTGCGCCCATCAAAATGGGCACCGTTATTATGACTGTGGTGCCCAGGAGGCCGGACTGCACAGAACACATTGTCGATTTTCTGAGTGTAAATATCATCAACCGCTTGGAGCACCCCTTTCACTGCCCGGAACGCGGTCTTTCCCGCAGTCCCGGAACCGGTTACTGAAGCTATATGCTCTTCTGAGTGCACACATTTAATGGCGGCCCATACCCTGGGATCTTCGATTTCGAATGCAAGGGGAACCACTTTCGTATTCAATCCGCTTTGTTTCATTTCCGACTCGATGGCTTTTAGCCGTTCAGGTGACTCAGGATGTCCAATCCCGAGAGAATGCTTAAGATACAACGAATCAGACACGTACCCTGTTGTGTTTTTCATGTGTTCTCCTCATGCACCGTATTACCAGTATATGCAATTCACAGTCCCGCTCCAACAGTATTCGAGGTCTTGACGCCATAACCGATTCTAACTATAGTATCCCGCGTTACTATGGGGGCTGTTACTATCACATCATAAATCACGAATACGGTGCGTCCTGCGCCTGGACGGGTCCTAACGGGAACGAACGAATAATCATACACAAACTATAATGAAAAGAAGGAGTTACGTATGTTAGAACTGAAAAAGGGCATCGATATCCTGGAACACGTCGGCGGGATCACATCCATGAACCAGGCAGACAAGGTGTTCGATGACAATCTTGACAAAGACAACCTGACAAAACTCAGAAAAATAACGAATAAAGAAGCTCTGCTTAAAGTTGCCAATGCCATCGCCATGTGCGAGCCGGACCGTGTATTCGTAGATTCGGGCTCACCGGAGGACATACAATGGATCCGGGATTATTCCCTGGAAAAAGGGGAAGAGGAAAAACTCGCCAAGGACAAGCACACTATTCACTTTGACCTGCCCCAGGACCAGGCACGGCTGGTAAAACAAACCTATTACATCATCAATGAAGATGAAAAAGTAAGCGCCCTGGCCCTCTCAATACAGAAGAAAGAAGCCCTGGAATATGTACAGAAATACATGAAAGGCATTATGAAAGGAATGACCATGATGATCGCTTTCTGCAGCAGAGGACCTGCCGGAGCGCAGGCTGCTATTCCTGCAATAGAAATCTCCAGTTCCGCTTACGTACTCCACTCGGCTGAACTCCTGTACAGAAATATTTTTAGCAATTTTGACAAAGAAGTTGAGAGGAAGGGTATCTTTTTCACCAATGTACATTCCGAAGGACCGAACCGGCCGGAAGATGTTCCCAATGCCAGAATTTTTATGGACCGGAGCTGGCTTACCACATTCTCCACGTTCTGTACCTACGCCGGAAACACCCTGCTGATGAAAAAGGGTAATCACCGGTTTGCTGTGGACTATTCCACCTACTACCAAGTAGAGGAAGAACTTTCGGAGCACATGTTCATTACCGGTCTGACCGGGCCCGGCGGACGGAAAACCTACTTTGCAGGGGCGGCACCCTCGGGCTGCGGTAAAACCACCACCGCCATGGTGGGTACTGATTTTATCGGTGACGACCTTGCCCAGATGTGGATCGCCGGGGACGGCACCCTTCGCGCGGTAAACCCTGAAAAGGGTATTTTCGGTATTGTTGCGGATGTCAACCAGGAGGGCGATCCCTACCTGATGAAATGTCTTCGGGATGACGGAACCGAGGTTATCTGGTCCAATGTCCTTGTCGACGAGAATCTTGTCCCCTACTGGCAGGGGAACGGTGAAGAACTTCCCAAAAAGGGAAGAAACTTCCAGGGAGAGTGGTGGGAAGGCAAGACGGATGACAAGGGAAATCCCGTTCCTATCTCCCACAAAAACGCCCGGTGCACCCTCCTGTGTGAAGCGATAGAAAACTACAACGCCGGAATGGCGGAAGATCCTGCAGGTGCTCCGGTCAAGATAATCACCTACTCCGGCCGGGATTCCAACACCATGCCTCCGGTGTGGGTGGCCAGGACTATGAACGAGGGTGTGGCTATCGGTGCTTCCATCGTGTCCGCTGCTACAGCAATGGAAGTCGGGGCAACCGGTGTCAACCGTCAGCCCTGGGCAAACGCTCCGTTTATCCCGGGAACCC
This sequence comes from Spirochaetota bacterium, assembly GCA_024274705.1. Lineage (GTDB taxonomy): Bacteria > Spirochaetota > Spirochaetia > SPDA01 > JAJSAL01 > JAJSAL01. Next base: position 16,810 of record JAJSAL010000042.1, on the reverse strand, counting down.
TCTCGGACTACATGGATGCCCAGTTCAAGTTTTTCAATTCGAAAAAGTTTACCGGCAAAGGAAGACCGGTTATGGCAGGCCTGAACTACTTCCTTACCAACGAAGCCCGGGGAGGACCCGGAAGCGGCCTTCTGGGAGAAAAGAGAGATGTAAGAGTCTGGCTCGGGTGGCTCGAACTGTATGCTCACGGCAACGTACAAGCAGTCGAAACTCCCATTGGTTTCATTCCGAAATACGAGGACTTACAGAAACTTTTTAAGGCAATCGATAAGGAGTACCCGAAAAGCCTGTACGACATGCAGTTCTCCCTGTATATCGACAACATCGTTGCGCGGATAGACCTGCAGACCGAAGCATACAGCAAGGAAGAACATCTTCCTTCCCAGCTTTTCAAAGAGTATAAAAAACAGAAAACTGATCTTTTAGCCCTCAAAGATACATACGGAGCTGTAGTGTCAGTGGAACAGCTGATCGGGGCTGCAGGATGATAAACAACCTGTAATTGAATCGGCGGCTGCCTGGGATAACCAGGCGGCCTTTTTTTACCCAGCCGCTTCCACCCATGGCTTTCAAGCAGTAGAATCGATTTCCAGCCTTGTCCATTTTTCAGAGTAGCAACCAGGGACGGTAAAAGAGACCGGAACAGCCGGAAAGCCGACCGGCACACCGAATAAAATACCGCTAAAGGTGTTCCTGAATCATCCTCTTCTGATACTTAAGATCCTCGATCTCTTTTATCCAGAAGGCTTCTGTTCCCCAACCGGGAAAATGGTGCTGAAACGAACGGTCATCTTTCTGCTGGGAGCACCATGTCAGGAAATGAATGATCCGCATAAACCGGAGGGGCTCGATGAGATTCAACGATCTATCATCAAAATCACAGAACCGGGAATAGCCGTGAACCAGCAGGTCCAGTTCCACCAGGCACTCCGCCACATGACCCGGCAGAAGGAGCCACAGGTCCTGTACCGGGGGACCCATCATCATATCGTCAAAATCGATGAGGAGAAGGCCCTCTTCCCTCCGGTCCAGGATATTACCCCTGTGGCAGTCTCCGTGAATCCGTCTGAACTCAATTTCCTGGAACAGGGGTATGATAATATCCAGCGTTGTTTTACATACAGCGGTAAACTCGTCGAGGCATTCCCGGGAAACCAGGCCTGTGGAAATCAGCTGTTTAACCTGTCCGGCCGTGGTCTTTTCAGGAGAACACAACGGGCGCTTCAAGGATTGCTCTTTCTTCCCAACCTGATGCATCCTCCCTACTATAGATCCCAACCGGACCCAGTCCTGGTCGTCTGTGATACCGAAGGTCCTTCCCGCACGAAGAGGGAAAACCGAGAATAGAATGCCGTCGGCATTTCCCAGGGAAGCCTTTCCAGCCGGTATCAGCGGAGAAATTACAGGAATTTCGTGTTTTTCACATTCAACGATAAACTTGTGCTCTTCGAGGATACAGTCCCGGGACCAGCGGCCGGGGCGGTAAAATTTCGCAATAAAGCGCCTGCCGTCCTCGTCCTGGACACCGTATACCCTGTTTACATAACTGTTGTAGGGTGTAATCATCCCATCGAGTCGGATCCCGAGATGATCCTCGACAGATGAGACGACACTTTCCGGTGAGAGGACCTCGAAAGGAGAAGATATATTCATCAAAGCGCTATTTATTCTTCTTCTTTTCCAGCTTGGCCTGTTTTTTTTCCTTCTGCGTTTTCTGGGGTTTTTTCTTTCCGGTTTTCTTAACGTCTCTGGATTTACTCATTGTGTACCTCTGTTTATCGAAGTGGAACCCATAATAGCAGAAAATTGCATTGTTGTCCCACCGTGGAAAGGGTATTTAACAAGCTGAGACCTGTTAACCATAATGGGGCCACTATGATTCAGGTAGTATTACACTGGAAGCTCCTTCCCTTGGTTCAGTATCTCCACATATATTTTATAACAGAAGAGACGGTTGCGTTTTGCACCAGTCATTTCGTGAACACTACCAATATTTTCCAGATGAGTAAGACATTTGTTATCCACCGCTGCACTGATTCCCGGTTTTCCCTCCAGTTCGAAAAGCAAAGGCTCAATCGGGGTTGACTGTGTCCCCTTAATCATCGATGAAAGCACTACCTCTTTACAAGCACCGTATTTTACAGTTTGGTAATACAACTTCCAAACTGTAAAAACTTCTTGAATGCTTTCGATTGATTGGGTAACATATAGTGTGATCCACACTTAACCCCGCCGGATCAATCCTCCGGAACCAGATCGAGGATCGAAAAAACTCCGGTACTATTATTCTGGGCGTAACCGTAATTACCCTGAAATGTAACGATTTCAGTAAATGTGTGTTATTATGTTAAACATGAGAAAAGCAAGTATTCGCAGCATACAGCATAACTTAATCATGGAGATGAAATCCTTCGCTATCCATGACCGGATTCTTTTTCGAATACATCCCAATCAAATGATGAACGTCAGAGAATAATAGCTGAAGAAGCCGGACTTAGACTACCAGGTCTTCAAAACCTTTCCGGATGCCGGAGGTTATGCAATTCCCAGCTTGAACTTGCAGGACTGTAAGGTGTTCCTCATGAGCATGGTGATTGTCATGGGCCCAACACCGCCGGGAACCGGGGTGATGTAGCCGGCTATCTCTTTCGCCGCTTCGAAGTCCACATCCCCTTTCAGGATCGCCACCTTCTTACCGGTTTTTGCAGATATTTTTTCTCCCACCCGGTTTACACCGACATCGATAACGCATGCCCCGGGTTTGATCCATTCCGGTTTCACCAGGTCCGGTACCCCAGCGGCCACGATAAGGATATCCGCCCTTTTGCAGTGGGCAGCCATGTCCCTTGTCCGGGTGTGGACAACGGTAACCGTGGAGTTGGCTCCCGGTCCTTTCTGGAGCATCATGTTGGCAATAGGCTTGCCCACAATGTTGGACCTTCCCACTACCACTACTTCCGCACCCTCGGTAGGAACACCGGCCCGGACGATCATTTCCTGGATCCCCGCAGGTGTACAGGGGGGAAATTTCACTTCTTTCCCGCCGATCATCAGCCTTCCAACATTGACCGGGTGGAACCCGTCCACATCCTTGTCAGGATCGATGGCATTGAGCACCTTTTTTTCATCCACATGGTCCGGCAGGGGAAGCTGGACCAGGATACCATCGATGGTGTTATCGTTGTTGTACTTGTCGATAAGGGCAAGCAGATCTTCTGCCGGGATGTCCGCAGGCTGGTTGTCCTGGACCTCTTTGAAGCCCACCCTCTCTGCAGTTTTAATTTTCAGGGACACATAAGAGAGACTGGCCGGGTTTTCCCCCACGAGAATCGTTACCAGCCCGGGAACAACCCCGTGTTTCTCCTTGATCCCCTGTACCTCGGCAGTGATTTCCTCAAGAATCTCCTCCCGGATTTCAGTTCCTTTAATCAGTTGTGCAGCCATCCTTTTCTCCTCTTTTTAGATTTTCCCTTCCCGGATCGCACTGATATAATTCATACCCCACTCATCCTCGCCCACGACGAGGGCCCTTGCAAGGTGATACGCTTCCCTAGAGGTATCCATTTTGTTAAGAATATTGATATTGATATGCCGTGGATCAACGATTCCGCCGTCCATGCCCGCCAGCCAGCACACATGGGTGAATACGGTATTGATGAGTTTCCGGTTGGGCAGACCGAAGGAGATATTGCTCACGCCCGGTGCGAAATGTATTTCATCACCATAAAGATTCCGGAGTTCCTGCACCGTATCGATCACCGCGGTTCCGTTGATCTTGTCTACAGAAACCGGGAATACGAGGGGGTCGAAAAACACATCTCCTTTCGCAATACCCGCTGCTTCGACTGCCTTCATCAGCTCTTTACAGTTGCTGACTCGTTCATCCACGGTTTTCGGCATACTAGCGGCCCCGGTTGCCCCTGCAATGATGACTGCCCCTGCCCGGGCTGCTATTTCAATGGCTTCCGGTCTCTCGAGGGAAACAGAGTTGATCATCGGCTTGCCCCTGGAAGTGTCGCATACGGAAAGCCCCGCCCGGATGATGTCCAGGTTGGAAGAATCGATGCTTAAGGGTATCGCGGATACGTTCTGTACGATTCCCGCGAGCCACTTCATAAGACAGATCCGCTCATCCAGATCGGTTGAAAACTCATCCACGTTAAGATCGAGGTAGGCTGAAGCATTCGCCTCCTGGATCCTGGCCCAGTATTCGATATACTCGATACCAGCCTGTTTCGCATCACCCTCACCATAATATCCCTGCCACATAGCAGCGGCCATGTGCTTCACTTTTTCATTTTTCCAGTCATCTGCATTGATAAATTGTTCCGGTACAGGAAAGCTTTTTTCCTGTCCTTTTTCCTTGTATAAGATAGATGCGGATCCGTCACTGTTTTCCGTAACAAATTTACCGGTTGTTTTTCGAATCAATGTACAGTGAATATTCTCCGCAACAGCATAAAATTCGGAGGGAGTTCCCATGATTTTCTCCTTAGGTCGTGTAGAACCCGATAGTAAAGAGAAAATCAGCTAAGTGTATTGTAGTATATTATCCAATTTTGGAATATCTTACCTATCGAATCATCCCGGTTCAATTTGCGTTCTCGATACCTGAAAGATATTCTATATAGAAGAAAACAGTCACGAGATTCCTGGTCCCACACAGCCTGCGATTGATTGTCGATAACAATATTTTTAAAAAAATTTGAATTTATTTATATATAACTTTCGTTTATAGTTGTACAACTGTAGGGGACACCCTTTTCTATACTTAACAAAACAAGGAGAGACGAATGAGTAACCTAGACCCAACAAAGATGAAGGACTGGGAAATTGCCGAAGCTGCCCAGGAGGACATGAAAACAGTGTACCAGCTTGCAGAGGAGATGAATCTCGACAAGATGGAGCTGCTGCCCTATGGCCACTATGTAGGGAAACTCGACTATATAAATATTTTAAAGAGACTGAAAGATACAAAGAACGGCAAATACATCGAAGTAACGGCCATCACCCCGACACCACTGGGCGAAGGGAAAACAACGACTACCATGGGCCTTGTGGAGGGCTTAGGTAAAATCGGAAAAGACGTCATCGGTGCTATCCGTCAGCCTTCCGGCGGACCCACTTTCAACATCAAAGGATCAGCTGCGGGAGGCGGGCTGTCCCAGTGCATACCCCTGACAGATTTCAGTCTCGGTCTTACCGGGGACATCGACGCTATTACCAATGCTCACAACCTGGCCATGGTCGCTCTTACCAGCAGAATCCAGCATGAGTTCAACTACGGGGATTCCACCCTGACAAAGAAAAACCTGAAAAGGCTGGACATCGATCCCAGGAATATCGCTATGGGATGGGCTATGGATTTTTCGGCCCAGGCTCTCCGGGAAATCATCATCGGCGTCGGCGGCAAGATGGACGGTTTTATGATGAAAAGCGGCTTCCAGATTACCGTTTCCTCGGAAGTAATGGCTATCCTCTCTGTAGCAACAGACCTGAAAGATATGCGGGACAGGATGGCGAAAATTGTTGTCGGATACGACAAAAAGGGAAATCCCGTTACCACCGGGGACCTGGAAGTTGCCGGTGCTATGACGGCAATCATGAGTAAGGCGATTTATCCGAACCTGATGCAGACCATCGAAGGTCAGCCTGTACTGGTCCACGCGGGTCCGTTTGCCAACATCGCTATCGGCCAGTCTTCCATCATCGCAGACAAACTCGCTCTGAAACTGGCGGATTACCATGTAACAGAAAGCGGGTTCGGCGCCGATATCGGTTTCGAAAAATTCTGGAACCTGAAGTGCCGGTTCAGCGGTCTCACTCCCAACTGTTCCGTCCTGGTATGTACGATCCGGGCCCTGAAAATGCACGGCGGCGGACCGAGTGTCGTTCCGGGTAAACCTCTGGACAAGGCGTATACGGAACAGAACTTAGGGTTGGTGGAAAGAGGCGCAGAAAACCTTATTGCCCACCTGGAAACCGTCAAGAAGAGCGGTATCTCTCCGGTTGTGTGTATCAATCACTTTTATACGGATACCGATGAGGAAGTTGCCGTAGTACGCAGGATCGCCGAAGAAGCCGGCGCCCGGGTAGCTCTTAGTAAGCACTGGGAGAAGGGCGGTGAAGGAGCTAAGGAATTGGCAGAGGCAGTTGTAGAGGCATGTGAGGACATACCGAAGTTCAATTTCCTCTATGAAGATTCAACCCCTTTAAGAGACCGGATCAAGCTGATAGCAAAAGAGGTGTACGGCGCGGACGACGTGTCCTATACCCCGGAAGCAGAGGCTAAGGCGAAAACCATCGAAGGCGATCCTTCTTTAAGCAAACTCGGCACCTGCATGGTAAAAACACACTTAAGCCTCTCTCACGATCCTTCTATTAAAGGGCGTCCGAAAAACTGGACCCTCCCGGTACGGGACATTCTTACCTACAGTGGAGCCGGATTCAACGTACCTGTAGCAGGGGGTATTAAACTCATGCCCGGTACTGCATCTGACCCGGCATTCCGTTATATCGATGTAGATGTAGAGTCCGGAAAAGTCCAGGGCCTTTTCTAATCAGAAAAATCGTATATAATAGAGGTATCCTCTTCCTTTAGAAGGGGATGCCTTTTTTGGAAAAGATTATCGATGAAACGTATGGGGAAAAAAAGAGAAGCCCGACTGATTGAAGAGGTCGCTGCGCAGCGCGAAATGTGTGCGAAAGGAGAAACTATGGAAACCGGTATATTTTATGTAAAACTCCGGAGTGATCTGGAAAAAGATTTTAAAGATTTCTTTCCTCACATGTCGGCGAGCTACATCACTATGTCTCATATGTTCCAGAAAGATAAACTCTACCCGGTTCTGGCAGTGGAAAAGGTGATCGTATTCGATCAGGACGGGAGGGAAACTGCATCCGCCCGGTTCCTGGTAACGACGGAAAACAGAAATTTCATCTGGGTCCATTCGGAAATCTTTCAATTTGCCGGGTTAAGGGAAGACGTGGAGAACAGCCGAAAACTCATTTAATCCGATTATACCCGGGTATTATTTAAAAAATTCCATTCTGCAAAGAATTTTAAAGGACAATGCAATATACTCTTAATACAATTATACTGTTCGTATTTTTCATTGGAATATAAAAAGTAAGGCGATGTATGAGAAAGGATAATCGAGGTATTAATAAAAGTACGGTCCCTTCCATGAAAATCGATCAAACAGTGCGGAAACTGCTGGAAAACGCACGTATTTCCCGTATTATTGTGCGTAAAACCGGGGGCGACATCCTTATGGTTCTCCCCGTCAATCCTAACGTCTCTTACGAAGGGCGGTTAGCCATGGCGGAACCTTCGCTTCTCGCCCTCAATTCCATGTCAAACCTGGTTAAAGAAGTCACAGTAGAAGCTGTATTTGCCTGAAAGCTTAAGAGGATTATACTTTGCCCTTATAATCCTGGAAGAATTTGATAAAGTTGTACCATTTGTAAAGGGAGACCCGCTTATTATCACAATCCAACCTGAATAAGGTGTCCCTGAAGTAGAATTCCATCTTTTCACCGTTGTGCATGTTGATTCCCAGAATATCATCAAAGGGGAAACTCAAAATCTCTCCCTCATTATCCAGGAACAACAGGTGATCGTAAAACAGCTGCATCGTTCCTGTACCGGATTTTTCCATTGGATTACTTTTGTATCCTACGTGAATATTCATGTTGGGATCTTCCAGGAACACCTGTTCCGTAGATTTTTCAACTCTCTCAGTGAGGGTTGTGCGAAGATAATCCAGCTGCCACATGTTCCAGTCCCGAAGATTGTCGAAATAAATGTGTTCATTCGCAGATTCGAAAAATCCGTATTCATTGTAATGTACCTGATAACCGCACTCTTTGCAGGTGAAATCGTTCCCTTTAGACTCGAGCCTGGCGAGGGAATGGCAGTGGGGGCATATAAAAAGAAGGATCTCCAGATACTCTGCCCTGTCCCTGCCCTTGAAGGGGATCATCGCCTTTCGTTGAAATTCAAACTCGTCATGGGTCAGGTACTCCTGAAGCCGGGCGAATATCTCATCCACTGAGAGGCTTTTCAGATCTTCCGAAGTAAAGCCCATCTTATAAGAGAGAAGGACCTTTCCTTTTCTGCTCGCTTTTGCCCACCTGGGCATACTCAAATAGGAGCCGCTCTTGTCAGCGATGATCACCGGAATGGCGAGGCGTTTTACCAGCTTTGCCGTTGAAAAAACAAGGGGTAATGAATGTCCATCGTAGGAATTCTGTCCTTCCGGATAGAGACCGATAACCCCTTCCCGGTTTTTGACATCCAGGATGTGCTTTACAGTATCCATGTCGGAGAGAACCTTGGTTTTCGGTATGGATCCGATCATGGAAAGCCCGAATTTCATAAGGGGGTTGCGGAAATTCGCATCACTTACGACATAAGACACGGGATAGGGCACATAATTTGCTACGAAAAAGGGGCCCCAGAAACAGTTATGGGTAGACATGACAAAATAAGGAGGTTTTAATCCCTTGAAAACCGAACGTTCTTCCACGACAACATTGAACCGGATTTGAAGATACGCACCAAGGATAACTTTCAGGATGTTGTTGAACATCATGGAGTTCCTGATTTTGCGTTTCTCTTTTCTCCGTTTCTGCTTCGCTTTCGCGGTCAGTTTATCGAGCTTCGATTTCTCTTCCAAAGGCGTCCCCGGTCTGTAGAGATAAGTGGAAGAGTTATAGCATATTTATACAGATCAATCCAGTATTACATCGGAAACGATAATTATTCCGTCCAAAGAAAATGGTAAAAAAAATGTAACTTATTCCCGGCAAAGGTTGTTTAATAAGTGTACCTCCTTTATTAATATATATTTCGTGAGGGCTGTAAAGTGGCGGACAACAAAGACACTTTACAGCCTTTTTTTTTTCGCCTACTATGCTCCCAAGGAAACACTATGGATAAGAAACTCATATGCGGCATACAACAGATAGGTATTGGTGTCCCTGACGTCGAGAAGGCATGGGCATGGTATAGACGCTGTTTCGGTATGGATGTACCGGTGTTCCAGGATGCCGGGGAAGCTCCTTTTATGCTGGATTACACCGGGGGAACGGTGCAGTCCAGGACAGCCACCCTGGCAATCAACCTGACCGGCGGAGGCGGGTTTGAAATCTGGCAGTATACCAGCAGGACCCCGTCAGGCCCCTCTTTCGAACCCAGTATCGGGGATTACGGAATTTTTTGCGCCCGCATCAAAAGCAGGGATGTGAAAGCCGCCCGGGAATACTTTGCACAGAGTGGTATCGAGACCATCCATCCCCTGGTGAGGAATCCTGCGGGAAAAGAGCAGTTCTTTCTTGCCGATCCCCAGGGTAATTTTTTCCAGATTGTTGAAGGAAGGGAGTGGTTTCAGAAGGGTACATACCCCACCGGCGGTCCTGCAGGGTGCATGATCGGTGTGTCCAATATCGAAAAAGCGAGAACGCTGTACTCGGATATTCTGGGGTACGATACGGTACTCTACGACGAAGAGGGTAAATTCGACGATTTTCAGGGTGTTCCCGGAGGAGATAAAAAATTCCGGCGGGTGCTTCTAACCCACTCGGAGGAGCGGAAAGGAAGCTTCAGCCGGTTGTTCGGCACCACCTGCATAGAACTCGTTTCCGTGAAAAACCGGAAGGCGAAAAAGATCTTTCAAGAACGTTACTGGGGCGACCTGGGATTCATTCATCTCTGTTTCGACGTTAAGGGTATGGACCTGCTGAAAAAAGAGTGTGAAGAGAAAAGTTTCCCCTTTACCGTGGACAGTAAAGACGCCTTTGATATGGGTCAGGCTGCAGGCAGGTTCAGTTATACCGAGGATCCTGACGGTACGCTTATCGAGTTCGTGGAGACCGACAAGATTCCCATTGTAAAGGGCCTCGGCTGGTACCTGAATGTAGGTAAAAAAGATCCGGAAAAAAGGCTTCCTGACTGGATTATCAAAGCCCTGCGGTTCAACAGGATTAAAGGCTGATACCCTTCCCCGTTACCGGCCGTATACCTTTCGTATACCCGCCAAATCGTCTCCGGTCAAGGTCGTATCCAATTCAAGATCGCTTTCCATCTTTTTGAAAACATTGAGAGTGAAATAGATATCTTCATCAGTATGATTTGCCGTCGGAATCATCCGGAACATGAAAAGACCGATGGGGATAACCGGATAGGTGATTCCTGTAACAAATACACCTTTTTCCCGCAAATATTTCACTGTCAGGGGACCGATTTCCTCAACAGGTTTTCCTTTCAAGGGGATACATACGGCACATATGGGCGACTCCCCTTCCCCGATAAAATATCCCTGTTCCCTTAAGCCCTTTTTCAGTTTGTTCGAGTTTTCCCACATCTTCTTCCTGCGGTCATCACCATTAATAATCATATCCAGGGCTTTTACCAGGGTACGTACATATACCATGGGGAGGCTCTTGGCAAACACCTGGGTCCGGGCATTGTAGAGGATCCATTCCACCACCTCTTTCGAAGAAGCGGAAAACCCGCCGATAGAGGCAAATGACTTGGCAAAGGTACCGAAATAGATATCTATCTTATCCTGAACACCGAAATGGTCTGCAGTCCCCCGGCCTTTCTCTCCGAGGACGCCGATACCGTGAGCATCATCGATAAACAGCCGGGCATCGTATTTTTCCTTAAGCTCACACAGCCCCGGAAGATCTGCCAGGTCACCGGTCATACCGTAGGTCCCTTCTCCTACGATCAACACCCCGCCTTTCCGTTCCCTGTTTACCCGTTTCAGTACTGTCTCCAGGCTGTTCATATCGTTGTGTCTGAATACCCTGAAGGGTGCACGGGAGAGAAGCACACCGTCCACAATAGAGGCATGGGACAGTTTATCCATGACAATGATATCATCCTGACCCGTGAGAGACGCTATGGTACCCATAACCCCTAAGTATCCGTAATTGAACAGCATGGCTGCCTCTTTCCGGGCGAACTCTGCCAGCTTTTTTTCCAGATTTATGTGATCCGATGTAGTCCCGCTCATCATTCGGGACCCCATGGGCGCGCTTACGCTGTGGGTCTGTATCGTATCCAAAGCAATCTGCTTTATTTCATCATCCTGGGCAAGGCCTAAGTAGTTGTTTACCGACCACATCACCTGTTCGTGCCCCTTGTAATCCATTCTGGTACCGGGCAGCGCATCCAGGGTAGGGCGGGTAAAATAATCATCCCCCATTGCCCGGAATGCTCCAAAATTGCCCTGGTCTGTTTTACATTTATCAAAAAGATCCGCCATTAATTGCCTCCCTTGATCTCCTCTGCTAATTTCGTAATATATTCCTGTGTTATATTGTTCCGTTCTACTACCCGGTAAGGGGTGAGATAGAATATTTCGTGTTCTTTCTGGATCCTCCGGATGCCGCCACCGGTAACATTTAGCATGATATGGGACTTAAGCTCCAGCCTCTGCTCTCTCACGGCTTTGATAAGACTTGCAATCGCCACGGATGCGGCCGGGGCCGCATCGATCCCCTCCAGGTTCAGAAACATGTCTCCAGCTTCACCGGCTTCTTCATTGGTTACCGGAATAACATCGCCTGCAGTGTCGGAAAGGGCATCGTAAAGTCCCCCGGTGATGCTGTACGGAGGTTTTCTGTTGGAGAGTACCTTAGCCTGGATCTGGCCGGACCAGCTGCGGGCTGCATCGGAGTCGACCTCTATCAGCTTACGGGTACCCTGTTTCCAGGAATCGTGGATAAGGAGGAACGGTGCGTTCTGGGATACCATGAGTTTCATTTTCCTTGTGCCGAATCGCCCATCCCGGATGAGCCTTAAGTTAGCTTCCCATGCGGCAATCGCGCCGGTTCCGCTTCCCACAGCCTGGAAGTAGTATTCCGGTATTTGCCCTGCCGTAGTTACTGCGGAGAGTATCGTGGTCCCCATACCATCCCTGCGGGCTATGTTCTGCGCCCCCCCCTCGGAGAAAAACCCTTCACTTTCGCAGAGAAGATCCGCCAGGGTAATGGCATCAAAATAATCACTGTCACCGCCGGCTGCAATCAGCTTCACGCAGGACCGTACGTCCCCGGTGTACCACATGGAATCGATACACCGTTCCGGGACAACCACTACCAGGGGGATGTTATTGGCTGAACACACCCGGACGAACGCTCTGGAGGTATTTCCAACAGACGCAACAACGAGGGTGCGTTCGTATCCTTCAGGCATCCTGGCGCACACACTGTACGCTTCGCACTCCTTGAACGTTCCGGTAAGCATCCTGGCACCCCTTTCAGGCCAGTAGCCGTTAAAGGTTATATACAGATTCTTTAATCCCAGTTCATGTGCTAAGTGTTCGCTCTTATAGGTAACCGGGGCACCGGACCCGTCCAACCTTCTCTGAATGGGGAGCCAATCGGCAAACCGGTACAATCCTTCGGTTTCCTCTCCCGGTTCTATCTGTTTTTTCGCATACTCTGCTCTTAAAAAAGCCGGTTTCGGAGAATTCGGATTAGCCAGGGGCAGATCATTATCTGTAACTTCTTCTCCCGTACCGAGGCACAGGACTGTATATTCTGTTCTCAAGTTGACTCCAGTTAAAATGGGCGGAAGATGATCTGCTGTTCCCTTAAGTGATCTTTTATCATCTCTACCGTATCTTCGGCACGCTGATCCCCGGCAACATGCAGATCAAAGGTGATCTCCGCGTTCTGTTCATCCCCTACCCACACGGTATTCAAACGGGACGGATTCACCGAATGTTTGATCAGCTGCAGCTCCTCCGGGTTGAGATCGTCTACCGTGATGAGGAGGATCAGGCCTGCGTCGAGAAAGATATGGGCGACTTCCGCCAGTCTTCTGATGTGTTCCTTGTGATGCTTATTATCCTCCCGGATGTCTGCACCTACACCCCGGAGGATGTTGCCTATCCCTAAGAAATAGACGAGTTTGCCTTCGTTAAAGAGCTGTTCTTCCAGGACCTTGGCAATTTCCTTCTTTCTCTCTGTATCCGGTCCGGTAAACACGATGAGGATTGACTGCTGATTGTACCGTTCCGCCCTCTTTTCCGGGGTAATGTGGCTGATCTGCCAGTTGTAGTTTCTCCAGCGGATGTTGTCCCGGTCCCGGAAGCTTTTATCTTTCATCGCCTCCCGGATGATTCCCCCTCCCCGGATTTCAAAATCATCTACAATGACGAACCGGCTTGTCTGGGGGAGTGATTCGACCAGGTCAAAGGCCACTTCCTTACCGAGACGGAGTACACAGTCTGCCACATCGTGCTGCTGTATGTCCTCTTTCATCGCTGTGGCGTTCAAGGTGGAAGCATCTATTACCCTGAGGACTTCCTCCACCTGCATAGGAGCCCGGACAGTACCGAGTTTGAAAATGTATTCCTTGTTCCGCTTAAGGGGTTTTTTCCCCATCCAGAAGAGGTTTACCCGAAGCCTGGAGGAAACTTCCGGCCTCTTTTCCTCATTTTTTACCGCCAGTTCGCCCCGGGTCACATAGATCTGCTCCGTCAGGGTAAAGCCGGCACTTCCCGGGGCTTCAAAGAACTCGGGAATATCCCGGTTGAACACTTCAAGGGTTTTAACAGTACTCTGCTTTCCTGACGGATAGAACACCACCTTGTCCCCCTCTTTCAGGGTTCCCGAAGCAATGTGCCCGGCTATAATGCGCCGGTTGTCATTGAACCGGGTAAACTTGTACACGTCCTGGACGGGCATTCTAAAAGCGAGATTCCTGCTCTCCTCCTCTTTCTTGAACGAATCGAGCTGTTCAATGACAGTTTTGCCTACATACCAGGGCATATCTTCGCTCTTAGACGCTATATTGCTCCCTTCTCTCCCGCTTACCGGGATAAACCGTGCTTTTTCTATATCGATATTTTTAAGAAACCTGGAGTACTTGCGTACAATTTTCCGGTACACCACTTTGCTGTAATCAACCAGGTCCATCTTGTTCACCAGGACACAGATCTGCTTGATTCCCAACATGGAGAGCATATAACCGTGGCGCTTCGAGTTTTCCTGGATTCCCTCGTCTGCGTCGATCACGAGAAATGCCGCCTCCGCCCGGGAAGCGCCGGATACCATGTTTTTAAGAAACTCGATATGCCCCGGGGCATCGATGATAATGTAGTGCCTTAATTTCGTTTTAAAGAACACACGGGCTGTATCGATGGTAATGCCCTGGGACTGCTCATGCTTCAGCGCATCCAGAAGAAACGCGTACTCGAAGGGCCGGGAACTCCGCTCACAATTTTCCCGTATCTGTTCCAGCTTACCATCCGGCAGGCTCCCTGTATCCGCCAGCAAACGGCCCACGATAGTGCTCTTCCCATGGTCCACGTGACCACCGAACACGATATTCATCTGGATTCGCCCGTCTTGGATTGTTGCTTCTTCCATTACATGTACCCATCCCTGCGAAGGGTTTCCAGTCCGCCGCCGTCATCCTTGTCCTGAGCCCTTCCGGCCCTCTCTGCTACGTTGGAAAGGCGGCCGCTGGACAGTTCTTCGACAACCTCGTCCACATTTCTGGCATTGGATTCTATGGGATAGGTGCAGGGATAACACCCCAGGGATCGGTACCGCTTGCCGTCTCCCTGGTTATAATACAGAGACACCGTGGGAATGCTTTCCCGCTTGATATACTCCCAGATATTCAGCTCTGTCCAGTCCAGGAGAGGATGAATTCTCAGGTGGGTGCCCGGAGCGAAATCGGTCTTGAACTGGTTCCAGAACTCAGGAGGCTGGTCCTCTACATCCCACTCACTCTCCTTGTCCCTGGGAGAAAAATACCGCTCTTTGGACCTGGATCCTTCTTCATCAGCACGGACGCCCACGATGACTCCGATGTAAGGCTCCCGGTTTCTATCTACCTCATAGGTTCCCAGGGTATGGTTAAACTTGAACCGCTTCCATGCGCCGCTCAGGGTATTCCGTAGGGCGTCGGTTTTTAGAAGCTTACAGCATGCGAGCCTGTTGACGGTTCCATCAGGAAAGGTCGTTTTTTTTTCAAGAGCGACAGCGTTCTGACCGTATACCATGTTAAGCTTCCACTCTTTGGTAAGCTTGTCCCGGTATTCGATCATTTCCGGAATTTTATAACTGGTATCGATGTGTACCAGGGGGAAAGGCACATGCCCGAAAAACGCCTTACGGGCAAGCCAGAGGAGGACGGTACTATCCTTCCCAATGGACCAGAGCATACACATGCTCTTAAAATTGGCATACGCTTCACGGAATATGCGAACGCTGATATTTTCCAGGACATCCAGGTGATCCATACTTCTTTATCCAGTTGAGTATTCAAATATTCATTATATTTGGTAGATAATCCCGTAAATACATGCCTTGCGTCAACGAAGTTTCGCCGGATTTCGCCTTTTTACTATAAATTCAACAAAACAAGCAGTTTTTTGCACCTTTTTTATGGAATCATCCGTATTTTCGAGGTGAATATTTGAATTGAATATTCACCTTGTTCAGGGAGACAATACACTATAGAATGAACAGACCCTGTATGAAAGAAGAAAAACGTGATTATCTGCTGAAAGTTGGAGAACGCCTCTTTTCCGATTACGGTTATAAACAGGTAAGTATCGAAGATGTCGTGGAGCAGGCCGGCATCAGCACCGGAGGATTCTATAAATTCTTCAAGAGTAAGGAGGACTTCTATAAAATCATAATAGAAGACTTAGAGCAAAGAGGAATCCAGGAAGCGGATAAAATCATTTCCCACTTCAACTCCTCCCTGTTTCAGCTCAAGGCGCTGTATAGATTTACTGCCTTAGGGGTGAAACAGAGCAGAATATTGAGAGGTATTCTTTTAGGTGATAAAAGGTATCTCTATCCCGGTCTTGAAGCACAACTTGACCGCAGGGATGGTCTTAAAACACACATCGCAAACATTATCGAGACCATCATCAAGAAGGGATCTGCCCAGCGGATATTCCGTACAAGTGTATTTTCGAACCCGAAAAAGATGCTCCTGGCCCAGTTTAATGTCATTCTTTACAATTTAGACGATCCCCACATCCATGAACTCCTGGACGATACACTGAAGCTGATCGAAAGGGGTCTCAAACGAAGGATACGGCTCCGAAAGCGCCCGGAGCGGCTGGACCGTCAGAAAGACAAGCTCATCTTCTAAGGGTTCTTCGGGATCGGGGCACATACAGGCCCTCTGGCTGCTGCATCCGGAGGTTTCTGCCATACCGGCGGTCTGCATCTGAAGTCAGTTCCTGTTCTTTTCCAGAAACCGGTTGAGCTCGCCGTCTGTCAGCAACCCTTTTTCAACGCCTATTTCTCCAAACAGCCTGTGGGGCATCTTTTTCTGCCAGTGAAGAATTTTCTCTATTTCATCTTCAGTCAGGATTTCCAGCCGCAGGAAAAACTCTCCAATGAACTCTTTTTCTGTCTTGGAAAATTCTCTGTACATTGTTATCTCGCCCTGTTATGAAGGATAATACATGATGCAGAAAATAGCAAATTTGGAGATATTCATCGATCTGCACAAGTTCGGCGTTGAACTGCAGGTCCGGCTATCGTTGTTGTATCCCTTATCGAATTCATCATTAACAAGATATCCCTGGGGAGTGTAGATTCCGTTGCAGCCATGTCTCTGGGGAGGGCATTTACTCTTTCTGCGATAAAAGGTCTACCCATTGTTGACAGTTAGCAAATAAATGTTTGTAGGTCAGATATTATAGTAGGGCACAATCCATTTGATTGTATACTTCAACAATTTTATCAAAATGCGAATCGCAGTGTTCAATTGAAGTCTTATGTAATATTGAACAAGCTGCAATTACAATATCAGTTG
>JAJSAL010000041.1 GCA_024274705.1 Spirochaetota bacterium | reverse complement strand
GCCTCTCTTGTTGACAGTGTTGTGGACCGGTCTTGGTATTTCAAGAAGCATTGTCGGATTTATCAATATTCCGATAAACGATGGAAATTTATTAGTCCTTTCCGGCTTATCGATGATATTTTTCCAAATAGCCGCCTTTTTATTCACGAATCTATTATTAGTCGGTATAATGATTTTCTGCTTAGGACTAAGTATGGGCAGTGTCTGGCCCACCCTGGTTTCCATTGCAGGCAGAATATACAAACATCGCAGTGGTGTCGCCATTGGTATCATGGTAGGATCCGGTGCATTGGCACTACCGATAATCCAACCTGTCATCAGCATCCTGTCATCAATTCCGTCTTTTCAGCTCAGGGGAGCTCTTATGAGCCTTTCAATCCTGGGGGTTATCAGTTTGTTTCTTTATAAGAGGATTGTGAAGCACGAAACATATATATACGGCTAAGATATCCCTTCCCCGGGAATAGTGAACAGCGTTTTATGCCCTGTTACTCTGCATCCAACCGTAAATAACCGTCAATGCCAAAGTGTAGACTATGAGGACATAAAACCATTTCCCCCCGAGTTTTGGCGTCCGTATAGGTGAGATATTAAACACCAGAAATATCATCAACAGTGCATACAGAATGACGGAAAAAACCGTACGAGTAAAAAAGCTTTCAAATAAAAAAACAAAAGCTAGAAAAAGAACATTGAAATCCAATGCCAGGCCTGTATAGGTTTTCTTGTCAACCAGGCCGAAAATGTTGAAATAACTCAATCGTATGGCGCCGGCGGCGACAATGAGAAATGCTCCCGGCAGAAACCATGGACTGAACCTGCTATAGCTTAATAGAAAAACAGCAGGGAATACGCCGAAACTTACAATATCTATCAGCGAATCCAACTGGCCACCAAAGGCCTGTTGGTTGTTTGTTCGTCCCGTAATTTTCCGGGCAATGATTCCGTCAGCCCAGTCAAATAAAACCGCCCACAGAACTCCAATTATCGCAACAGGAAAATTGCCTAGAATAGCATAGTAGATACCAAGCAGTGCACATAACAGGCCTGCAAGGGAACAGATATTGGGAAGGTCCCTGGCAAAAGAAATCATTGTCGGTCGATGCGGTTGCCGAGGTTTATGATTTGTCATTATTATTATGCCTCTTCAGTTTCCCGCCCTTATTACATCAATCAATGCTTCAACCAATGTACTGTTCTCTGCTTCTGTACGACTGGCAATCCGAATATACCGGTCTGAATCCGGTTGAGTTTTGCCCGCACAATCCTTTATGTAGATATTATGTTTAATAAACAGTTTTTTCGTAATTTCCGGAGCACTTTGCACATAATCGGGCAGACGACAGAAAACAAAGTTTGCATCAGGTTTGAAAACGGTTACACCTTCTATTCTACAAAGTTTTTCATATAAGCTGTCCCTATCGGTTCGAACTTGTTTACAACTCTCGATAAACTCCTGTTTGTAATGTGGTAAAAGCCGGAGAAACTCTTCTGCAAATCCATTAATATTCCAAATATGCACACCGTTTTTCACAGTTTCAGCAAAGGTTGTATTTGCAGTCAGCATATAACCGATTCTAAGTCCGCAAATACCGTAAGCTTTACTCATGCTTTTAAAGATTACCATATTCCGGTAATCTTCGGTTTCCCGCTCCAGGCTTATGTGGACAGGGTCCTCTGCAAAATCCATAAATGATTCGTCAATAATCAGCACACAGTCATGGGCTTCCAGTTTTTTTGCAAGCCGAATAAGGTCGGACTTGTGAACCAGCATAGATGTCGGGTTGTTCGGCGTTACTACTACAGCTACATCAGCGTGTACTTTTATCGCTTCCGCAGCAAATGCATCTACGTCCAGCTGGAAAGATGGGAACTCAAGGGGAAATTCGACTACCCGGCCTGAAGGTGCAGCATTGGCATATTCATTGAAGGAAGGTACGGGAACGATTAACTTACACGATATATGACCGGATACTATTTTTATTAATTCAGCCGCCCCGTTTCCCACAACAATTTTTTCTGTTGGTTGGTCGATTATCCTGCCAATAAGCCCGGCAAGGACATCCTGTGCCACCGGATAATTCAGGACAAGATCGTGAATTTGATTTTTAAAGTTTGTGAAAACAGCCTCCGGCGGGAAATAGAGATTATAGAGATAAGCGTGATCTATAAAATTATGCCGATAGTAACCACCGTGTTGGCCGGAGATAAACTCATATTTTTCTGATTGTGTTGCATAATCACTTTGTGACATGTAAGACCCCGGTCGTTTCCCGAGTCGATGCAACAGCATTAACTAGTTTCATATTTGAAAAACCTGAATGTAAAAGAGTAACGGTATTCGCGGGTGTATATGTGCCTGGTAAAAAAAGTTCCTCGGCCCGTGCCAGATCATCGATAGTATCTATTTCATACCACGGTTTATCGTCAAAAGAGACGATCGTAAAAGAGAGGCTGTCCTCGGCTACCATTTCTGCAAATACCGTTTCGTAGTATTCGTTTACTCTCCCATTTGAAATGTGCTTGTTCAACCTTTTTACGATTTTATGCCATGAGCCAAGTGAAATACTGTAAATATTAACCGTTTTATACCTAATCTCACCAATTGAGCTTTCGCCGTCCGCCAGGAATGCTTTAACCCTCCGGGATTGATTGACTGTAACACATGTCCCGTTCATCCAGGGTCGCATCTTTGCAACAGCTATCCTGTCTGGATACAACATTGCATCCAGAAGGGACTCGTTAAAAACAAGGTCACTTTCGAGCAACAGGAACGGCTCCTTGATAACTTTACGCGCCATCCAGAGAGAATAGATATTGTTGGTTTGTTTGTATAACGGACTGAAAATATATTCGATTTTCATGTCCCCTGCATGGTCCCCCAGGAAATCCCTTATATTATTTTGCAGATGTCCTGTAACCACGACAAGCCGTTTAAAACCATGGAAATTCAAACTGGAGACCAGCCGTTCAAGGATCGATACGCCATTAACCATTGTCAGGCATTTTGGAGCAGTATCCGTCAAGGGATAAAGACGGCTCCCTGTTCCGGCTGCAAGGAGTAGTGCCGTGGTCACATGTTCTTTACTGTAAGAGCTGTTTTTCAAAATAAAATCCTTTCTGTAATTATTCAATGTCTTAATAAGTACTTTGCCGGATGAAAAATGAGTTCGCAGCTTCACAGATTATCGAGCAAGTATCTAAATCAAGAAGAGATAACTAATGAGTATACTGAAAATAGTACAATAACAGGCTAAAAAGCCGACTTTAAGCAGTATATATACACCAGTTTCTTAAAATACAAGAAATATTATTGATATACTACTTGGTATGCCGTAAAAAAACAAGGACAATTACATAATATGTGCATCATGACGACGAATTTGCAGAAGCGGGCGGTGGAGAACAGAAGGGGAGACCGATAATCATACCTCGGGTTGACGCGAATCCCGGCTTAAGCTGCCCCCATGCGAATGTGCTCAGCCGGGCCGCGGAAAGGAAGAATCATCCATTCTTTTCTGCAAAGGTATCCATAAAATCCGCGAGCACCCTGGCACCGTCTAAGGGCATAGCGTTATACACGGACGCCCGCAAGCCCCCGACACTTCTGTGTCCTTTCAGGCCGAGCATATCCTCCTGTGCAGCTTCTTTAATAAACTTTTTTTCCAGGTCTTCCGAAGGCAGGCGGAAGACAATATTCATATGGGAGCGGACAGATGGATCTACCGGACAGGTATAAAACCCGCCGCTCTTTTTCATGGAACCGTATACTGCACCGGCTTTTTTCTGATTCAGTTTTTCAATTGCTTCCACACCGCCTGAGTTTTTCAGCCATTTGAGTACCAGGTTTACCGCGTAGATCGAAAATACCGGCGGCGTATTGTAGAGTGATTTTTTCGCCGCGTGGGTCTTATAACTTAAGTAAGCGGGAAGACCGTCAGAAGAAGCATCCGCCACATCTTTCCGGATAATGACCACGGTAACACCTGCCGGTCCCATGTTCTTCTGGGCTCCTGCGTAGATAATACCGAAATCGGATACAGGCAGCGGTCTGCTCAGGATATCACTGGACATGTCAGCTACCAGGGGAACCCGGCCGGTTTTCGGAAACTCCTTCCACTGTACTCCGCCGATGGTCTCGTTCGAGGTGATGTGCACGTAGGAAGATGCGGAACCGGGTTCGACATCCCTTACCTGCGGCAGCGTTGTGTAGGATGAATCTTTCCCGTCGAATATAACATTGACCTTGCCCACTTTTTCAGCATCGTCCAATGCTTTTTTTGCCCAGGCCCCGCTTACTACGAAATCACATGGTGTATCTCCACCCAGCAGGTTCATGGGGACCATGGCAAACTGAAGAGTAGCACCGCCGCCTAAAAACAGAACATGGAAATCCCCGGGGATACCCAACAGTTCCCGCATCATTTCCTCTGTTTCATTATGTATCGTATCGTATATGGAACTACGGTGAGATGTTTCTATCATGGAGAGACCTTCTCCATGATAATCCACGATTTCTTCCTGCAGCTGCTCCAGCACAGGGAGGGGCAGTGTTGAAGGCCCGGCATAAAAATTATATTTTCTTTTCACGATGTTCTCCTTACGCGATGGGGGTGATGCTTACAGAATGAATATCCTCATTCCCATTTTGTATGCGCTTCAGTGCTTCTTCCCCCGGGGAATCATCTACCTGGATATTGGCACAAGCGCCTTGTACCCCGCTGAAGATGATGTTTTCCATACTCTCTACGTTGATATTTGCTTCCCGTACTATCCGAAGCACCTCTGAGAGAACACCCACACGGTTCCTGTGCCGGACGGAGAGAACGTATTTTGCAGGCGTCTTGCTCAGAAGATTGACACAATTCTTCACTTTTCCCGTTGAAACATACACATCCAGGATCTCTAATACTTCATCTGCTACCGCCTGCTGTGCCTGGTTCGTCGATGCGCCTATGTGATGGGTACAGTAAACATCCCTGTATTCTTTTATGTCCCCTGTGAAATCACCTGATTTTCCGGAAGGTTCATCACATACAACATCCAGGCCTGCCCGGATATGCCTTCCTTTCACGGCTTCCAGGAGGGCTTCTTCATCCACAACTTCCGCCCGGGAGGTATTGATGAAAAAAGCCCTCTCCTTCATGCGCCGGAAAAAATCTCCATCGATCAGCTTTCTCGTTTCATCGGTCAAGGCCAGATGAACACTCACAATATCGGCACCTGCGGCCACATCATTCAGGCTTTTACAGCACACTACTCCCAGGGCCGCCGCTTTTTCTTCTGTAAGAGAGCGGCTCCAGGCAATTACTTTAAGCCCGAATACTTTAGCCCTGGTGATTACCTCTTTTCCGATCGTTCCGGTACCGATAATTCCCAGGGTCTTACCAAAAAGTCCTTCGGCTTTCGAGTATTCCTGCTTGTTCCACTTTCCCTGCCTGAGATCCATTACATTGTCCGGGATCCTGCGGTCCAGACTTAAGAGCAGACCCATGGTAAGTTCCGCCACAGCAACCGCGTTCTTTCCGGGGCAGTTGGCAACATACACGCTCAGCTCAGATGCAGTATCCACATCGATAGTGTTGTATCCCGCTCCGGCGCGGATGACGAGGCTTAAGTTGGGTTCGGACCGGATCATCTCCCCTGTCACTTTCGTAGAACGTACCACCAGCACTTCCGGTTTCTCTTTCCCGATTATCTCAGCCAGATCCGCGTCCTTGAGTCCCTGCTCGTAGATAATGGTATAACCCCGCTCTTTCATCATGTTCAAAGATTGTTCAGGGAACTTATCCGCAATTAACACCTTCAACGCCATGGAGACCTCCATATCTGAACTATACTGTCCATTTTATATCTTTTTGCGTGGTTTGTCAATTTATTTATTCGTATTTATATATTTATTTTATTATATTATTCGCATTGTTATGTTATTATAAGATATTGCATGTTCACTGCATACGCCGTACAATGCCCTGAGTGCACTGCAAGGAGACAACACCTTCATGGGAAATAAGAAATATACACCTGATGATCTTGATTTGAAGATTATTTCAGCGCTTAAACACGACGGCAGGGTCTCCTTCAGAACCATTGCGGATGAACTGAATGTGTCCGACCAGACGGTGAGGTTCCGGGTTACCCGTTTGATCGAAAACGAGATTCTCCGGGTATCGCCCCTTATAAACCCGTTTTACTTCGACAACAGCCTGCTGTCACTTATCGGTATGCAGCTGGAAAGCAGGACTCAGAGGGAAACCATGAACAGGATTGCGAAAATGGAGGGCGTGGTCTCTGTGTGCAACACGGCGGGTGAATTTGATCTGTTTGTAGAGGTATTCCACCAGTCCCGAAGCGAACTGAACCGGTTCCTCTTCGAAGAACTGCCCAAGGTACCGGGTATTAAAAACACCCACTCCTTTATTTTCCTGGATGCTAAAAATAAATGGATAGAGGTGGGTAATTATGCTATTCCCAGCAAAACGAACAATCAGTCCTGATCAAGGTATCAGCGGGAATTCCACCTTCAGCCCGGCAACCCTGGTGTAGTCCCTGTCTCTGGTTACCCAGGTGCATCCGTGCTCGATTGCCGGTGCGGCAAACCAGGCATCGGTCATTGCTGTTGAGGATTCAAAAAAAAAGACGATAATGGGTTTTTCGCCTACCTCTATTGGTACGTGTGACATACCTGTTTATTATTAAAACAATTATATTCTCCGGGAGGGGAGTGATGAAGGAATATCGGGATCTTGTAAGGTATGTACTCGATAACGGCTGCCGTAAAGAGAACAGGACAGGCGTAGCGACCTTGAGTTGTTTCGCCTATTTTTACAGGATAGACATTTCCCGGTGCTACCCCCTGATTACGACAAAAAAAATGCACTTCGATTCCATGCTCCACGAACTCTTCTGGTACCTCTCGGGTGAACATCATATCCGGAAACTGAAAGCTCATACCCGTATCTGGGACGCATGGGCTGATGAAAAGGGAAACCTGGAAACAGCTTACGGACGGTTCTGGCGCCGGTATCCTGTCCCGGAGGCCGGACTCGACGGGGAGCGATGGGCGACCCGGTGGGTACGAAAGGATGAGGAAACAGGCACCTTCGTTTTCGACCAGATCCGGTACATCATCGATTCACTCAAGGAAATTCGTCGGAATCCGGAAGGATCCGGACTCAGGCGGCTTATAGTCATTGCCTGCTATTCCCTGCTGACCATGCTGATCGCCAGGGAAACCGGGTTTGTCCCGGGAGAATTTGCCCATACACTGGTTGGATGCCCATATTTATGAAAATCATATTGAAGGTCTTACCAGGCAGCTGAAGAGAGATCCCCCGCCGCTCCCGGAAGTAATCATTGCGGATAAACCCCTGGACCGCCTTACCTTTGAAGACATTCGACTCAAGGGCTATAATCCTCATCCTGCCATCTCGTTTCCCGTGGCTGTATGAAATACCGCCGGCCTATTGACCGGATCCGCTTCATCCGTTAACCTTCATTCCTAATATGGTTAACGATTTTAAACAGCACATCCTCTCATCAATCCGAAACACCACCGCACCGGTATCCGGGGAGACGTTAAGCGGAAATTTGGGAATCTCCCGGGTTGCCGTGTGGAAACATATCTCATCCCTGAAAGAGAAGGGCTACGATATCTGTTCTTCCGGTGCCGGGTATATGCTGAAAAGCGAAAAAGATTTTCTCTATCCCTGGGAGTTCCCCGGCCGTGACATCACCTATGTCGAAAACACGGAATCCACAATGATCTTAGCCCGGGAAATGAAAGAAGGACAGCCCCCGGATAGAGAGATGAAGATCATTGTCGCAGGCAAACAGTCCGGCGGCAGGGGAAGGCTTGGAAGGAAATGGATCTCCCGTGAAGGAGGGCTCTATTTTACACTCATGACATCATCCTCCCTTCCCCCTTCATTCGCACCCCTGGAAAGCCTTAAAACCGGGGCACTCTTAGCGTCGTTATTGAGAAAAACGTACTCTATCCCTGCCCAGGTGAAGTGGCCCAACGATGTACTGGTAGATGGAGAAAAGATCTGCGGAGTCCTCATCGAGATCGGGGGAGAGGTGGACCGGCTCAGCTTCATGCACGTAGGTATCGGAATTAATGTTGCCAATACCGTTCCTGGGGAGGTACAGGCTTGTTCTATCAAAAACCTGGTATCCCCATCTGTAACCAGGAAAGACATTCTCACCCGTTTTCTGAAGGACTACCAAAAAGCTCAATCCTGGGAGCCTGACACTGTCCTGGCCTTCTGGAAACGGCACACTTCCATGCTGGGTAAAACAGTCAGAATCAGCCAGCCTTTCGGAACGGTATCAGGTACTGCCGTGGATGTAGAGAGAGACGGCTCCCTCCTCGTTGCAGATGGAAACCGGGTTCACCGTATTACCGCAGGGGACGTTCGCTATGCATAGCAGGCCGATACAGATGCACACCATGGTCTTCGCTTCCTTTTTTTCCGCCCTCATGATCATTGGGGCCTATATAAAGATTCCTGTCGGCCCGGTTCCTATCGTCCTTACCAATATGTTTGTTCTCCTCTCCGGTCTCGTCCTGGGGTCCCGATGGGGTCTTGCGAGTACCGCGGTCTACCTTCTCCTGGGGGCCCTTGGAATGCCGGTGTTCTCTGCGGGAGGGGGTATCGCCCTGTTTGCCGGGCCCACCGGGGGCTACCTTGCAGGATACGCCCTGGCGGCATGGGTTACAGGTTCTATTATCGAGAGAACAGGTAAACCCGCCCTGTTCTCCCTGGTGGCGCTCATCACCGGTGCAATCGTGATCTATGTTCCCGGAGTGTTCTGGTTGAAACACATTTTACACCTGTCCTGGCCGGGAACACTTGCAGTCGGGGTATTCCCGTTCCTCCCCGGAGACGGCCTTAAGATCGCCGGGGCATATGGGGTGTTCATGATGCTCCGCTCCTCCAGACCGGAACTGATCTTACATTCAACCGGAAAAAACCCATGACTGTTCTGGAAACCAGGAGTCTCTCTCACCGGTTTTCCGATGGGACCTGGGGCCTTAAGGATATATCTCTCTCTATTGAACACCGGGAGTTTCTCCTTATAGCCGGAAAAAACGGTTCCGGAAAAACAGTACTCATGAAACATCTGAACGGCCTGCTCAAACCCAGTTCAGGCTGCGTATTGCTTAAGGGAAACGACATTTTCGATGATCTTGCAGGGACCAGGAGAAATGTGGGACTTGTATTCCAGAATCCGGATACCCAGATTGTAGGCCAGACTGTCGAGGAAGATGTCGCTTTCGGTCCGGAAAACCTTGGGCTGTCTGCCCGGGACATAGATGAACGGGTTGCCAAGGCACTGCGTTTCGTGGGAATGGAGGAATTCGGGTCTCACAGGACCCACATCCTTTCGGGGGGAGAAAAAAAAAGACTCACCATAGCCGGAGTACTTGCCATGCAACCTGAGATTCTTATCCTGGATGAACCCTTCATCAGCCTTGACTATCCAGGCGTTAAGCATGTACTGGAAAGCATCCTCTCTCTCCACAATTCGGGACATACTATTGCGGTGATCACTCACGACATCGGAAAGATTTTTCCCTACACTACAAAAACCGTGATTATGGACCGGGGAAAAGTAGTATACCAGGGAGCTCCGGAACACGCACGAACCTGTTTCGGCAGGTATGGAATTCGGGAATATACCGACTATGAAATGGAAGCGAGAGTATGGAGGAGTTGATTCTTTTTTCTTACATCCCGGGTACATCTCCGGTCCACAGGGTGGATCCCCGGGTAAAGGTCCTCCTTCTCCCGGTGGTGGGAAGTTTTCTCTTTAAAACAGGGTTAACAGGCATTTTGATTTCCGGGGCATTCATCATCGTGTCTTTGGGAATGGCACGGATCCCCCTGGTCCGGTTCCTGGTTCAGCTGAAGATGTTTTACGGACTGTTTTTGTTCATAGGCTTCATTTACCTGTTCAAAGGATTCGTATCCGGTTTCACGGGAACCGGGCTGACTGCACCGGGACTGTTGATCCTCCGGATCATGTTCGCAGTTCTTCTCGGTCATATCATCATCTCGACAACGACATGTGGAAAGATCAGGGACGCTTTCGTTTGGCTCCTGTTCTTCCTTCCGGGAAGGATCCGCTTTTCTCTTGCTCTGATGCTGAGCACGACACTTGCCTTTGTGCCCCTCCTGTTTCAGCAGGCCCGGGACACCAGGGAGGCCCAACTTGCACGATGCATCGAAAGTTCGGGAAAGCCGATTCGAAAGATAATGGTTTTTGCTGCAGCCCTGATTATCGATACCGCAGGGAAGAGTGAAGATATCAGCTGCGCCCTTGAGTCCCGATCTCTTTCGGAGAAACGGCCGTGTAACCTGCCGAAGCCGGACAAGGTCACCTGGGTATACGCTGCATCCTGTGCTTTAACCGTCACTGCAGGTTTTATACTGGATGGTCTGTCCCGGTGATCAGGTACTGCTCCTGCCCCGTGATTCTAAATACCGGTCGATGGCGTCATCATTGATGTATCCCAGCTCGATGGCTATTTCCCCGAACTTCTTATCCGGATTCGTCTGCTGCCTTTCCAGGATTTCATCCTGTTGTGGTTCCGTTAAAGCCTCGATCCGTAGAAGGAACTCACCGATCCGTTCTGTCCTGCCTTCTTTTATGTCCATATATTATGACTATTACCATTTTTCCCCCCTTCCATCAACGATACTCCCTGTACCTTTTGGAGTGTCTGTAGTAAAATTTTCCCGGGAGAGATGAATGTCCGGGTTACCTGAACTAGATGAAGTACTCCACGGCCTCAAAGACGGCGACAACATCGTGTGGCGAACAGACAGGATCGATGATTATATTCCCTTTGCCCAGGCATTTGCAGACAGGGCACTAACGGAAGGAAAAAAAACAGTGTACTTCCGTTTCGGAAATCACAGGGAAGTCATACGTAAAGAGCATCATGTCACGGTTCACAGAATGAGTGTGGAAGACGGGTTCGAAGGTTTTGCCAACAGGATCCATCAGGTTATCCTCGACGCCGGCGAAAACGTGGTATTCGTATTTGATTTACTCTCTTCCCTCTCCGATGCGTGTTACAGCGACAGGATGATAGGTAATTTTTTCAAACTAACCGCTCCCCTTATCACAAAAAAAGGATGCAAAGCTTATTACGCCCTGAGCAGGTATGTTCATTCGTACCACGCGATGGACAATATCATTTCGGCAACACAGATCCTGATCGATACTTATGGGTACCGGGACAGGATGTACATCAAGCCTTTTAAAGTCGAGGGCCGGTTTTCCAGCACCATGTTCAGGCTTCATGAATGGACCGGCCATGCCTTTAAACCGGTTCAGGAGAGTGCCCTCATTGCAGAAGTAATTCTCGCGACCCCCCTTCCGGGTCTCCCATCTGCGAGTTACCGCATGATAGGTGTATGGGACAAAATGTTCATGAACGCAGAAGAGGTCCTGGAAGCCTCGGAAAAGAAGCAGAGTTCCAATGAAGAAATCAGGACCGTTCTCCACCGTATCATCTGGCTTATCGTCTCCAGGGAAGAGCGTATGTTCGACCTTGCTGCCCAGTACTTCACCATCACAGACGTACTCCGGATATGGAGAAGGATGATCGGCACCGGCATGATAGGGGGCAAAGCTTTCGGTATGCTTCTTGCCCGGGCCATATTGAAGGCAAAGAGTCCCAAATGGATCGGACTGCTGGAAGAGCACGATTCGTTCTTTATCGGTTCCGACGTGTTCTACACCTACCTGGTGGAAAACGACTGTTGGTGGTCGACGCAGAAACAGAGAAAGCCGGAATCATTTCTCGAGGGGAACAAAGAGCTCCGGGAGAAAATGCTGAAAGGAGAGTTTCCGGAATACCTGGTAAAACGGTTTTCCGATCTTCTCGATTATTACGGCCAGTCACCGATTATTGTCCGGTCCAGTTCCATCCTTGAAGATAACTTCGGGAACGCCTTTGCCGGGAAATACGAAAGCATCTTTTGTGCAAACCAGGGCCCGTTTTCCGAACGGCTGGAACACTTCCTGGATGCGGTACGCCGCATCTACGCCAGCACCGTAAGCGAGGCCGCCCTTACCTACCGCAAGGCCCGGGGGGTGCTGGATAAGGATGAGCAGATGGCCCTCCTGGTCCAGCGGGTTTCCGGGAACTGTTACGATAATTTTTATTTCCCTCAACTCGCAGGGGTGGGATTCTCCTTCAACCCCTATGCATGGAACCGGGAAATCGACCCCGAGGCGGGCATGATCCGCCTGGTGTTCGGCCTGGGTACCCGGGCTGTAGACCGCTCTGATGATGATTACACCCGGGTTGTAGCACTGAATGCCCCGGAAAAACGGCCGGAATCCAATTTCGACGAGGTGAAACGGTATGCCCAGCGCAGGGCGGATGTGCTGGACCTGAACTCGAATCGATTCGTGAACATCCACTTTTCAGACCTGCTCAAGCAGACCATGGATATCCCCCTCAATCTGCTGGCAACAAAAGACAGGGATCTGGAACGCATGTGCCGTGAACAGGGCATGGACGAACGGAGTGCCTGGATCCTCACCTTTGAACGGCTCTTTCGTCACACCCGCTTTGTGGAGGACATGCGGGAGATGTTCCAAACCATACGGGAAGTGTACCGGTCCCATATCGATATCGAGTTCACCACAAACTTTATGCGTTCCGGTGAATACAGGATAAACCTGGTACAGTGCAGACCTCTTCAGGTACAGGTTACGGGTATGCGGGTGGTTCCGATTCCGGAAATATCAGAAGAGCACTGTATTATCAAGGCTAACGGTGCTGTCATCGGTCACAGCAGGCTTATCAGGATTGATCAGCTTATCTTCGTAAAACCCTCAGCCTACGGGGTTCTCCCGGAGGAAAGGCGGTACGCCCTGGCCCGGCTTATCGGCCGGATCACAAACAGGGAAGAAGCTTCAAACAAAAATATAATGATCATCGGCCCCGGGCGGTGGGGAACGAGCACCCCTTCCCTTGGAATACCCGTTTCATTTTCAGAGATCAACAATGTGTCCGTCCTCTGCGAAATCGATGCCATGCACGAAGGACTGATACCTGACCTTTCCCTGGGCACCCATTTCTTCAACGAGATGGTAGAGATGAACATGCTCTACATTGCCTACTTTGTGGAACAGAATGAAAATGTCTTGAATGCAGAGTTTTTCCGGACTACGAAAAATGAGCTGACCACCCTGCTCCCGGATGCTTCAGAGTGGTCAGACATCATTACTGTTATTGACGGAACGAAGGGTAAGGACCGGAGAACACTCTACCTGAATGCCAATTCTGTGGACCAGATCGCGGCCCTCTACCTGGAGTAGATTATACCAGTCCGAAATCCATCATGGCTTCGGCAACTTTTTTGAAGCCCGCAATGTTTGCGCCCATCACATAGTTGTTGGGATAACCATAATCCGAAGCAGCCTTGGCGGAAGCGGCATGTATCGATGCCATGATGTGCTGAAGCCTCATGTTTACTTCTTCTCCCGTCCAGGAGAGGCGCATGGCATTCTGACTCATCTCCAACCCCGATGTTGCGACCCCGCCTGCATTTGCCGCCTTGCCCGGGCCATAGAGGATATTGGCGTCCAGAAATACGTCTACGCCTTCCGGTGTGGTGGGCATGTTGGCGCCCTCACTCACCAGCTTACAGCCGTTTTTCACCAGGGTTTTTGCATCGCCCTCATCGATCTCATTTTGAGTTGCACTGGGAAATGCGGCAAAACATGGGACAGACCAGGGGCGGGCCCTATCATGATATTCAACACCATATTTTTCCGCATACTCTTTAATCCTTCCCCGGCGGATATTCTTCAGTTCCATGATAAAATTCAGTTTTGCTTCGTCGATTCCCTCAGGATCGTGAATGAATCCGTTGGAATCGGATACCGTAACAGGTTTTGCTCCCAGCTCGATCAGTTTTTTTACCGTAAACTGGGCTACATTTCCGGAGCCGGAAATCACGCAGGGTTTCCCTTCGAACTTTTCGCCGGTGGTCTTGAGCATTTCCACTGCAAAATAGACAGATCCGAATCCCGTAGCTTCCGGCCGGATAAGAGAACCGCCCCAGGTGATACTTTTTCCGGTAAGAACCCCGGTGGTTTCGTTCCTGATCCGTTTATACTGTCCATAGAGATATCCGATCTCCCGTGCCCCGACACCGATATCCCCTGCCGGAACATCCGTATCAGGACCGATATACTTGCACAGTTCAGTCATAAAAGATTGACAGAACCGCATAACTTCGCCGTCGGATTTACCCTTTGGATCAAAATCCGATCCCCCTTTACCTCCGCCCATAGCCAGGGTAGTGAGGGAATTCTTGAAAATTTGTTCGAACGCAAGAAATTTAAGGATACCCAGGTTCACCGTAGGATGGAACCGTAAGCCTCCTTTGTAAGGACCGAGGGCACTGTTGAATTGTATCCTGAATCCCCGATTTACCTGGTAGATTCCATTATCATCCATCCAGGGTACACGAAACATAATAACCCTTTCCGGTTCCACAAGCCTTTCTAAAAGGCTTACTTCCTGGTACTCCGGATGCTGTTGGATGACCGGACGGAGGGATTCCAGTACCTCGCTTACAGCCTGATGGAATTCAAGTTCCCCGGGATTCCGTTTCTTGACGAGAGTATAAACATCTTCAATATAACCCATGATGATGTCTCCTTACCGTGTTTGGTTAAGCCATTTTAAACGAATGCCGACTGCGGTGCAATCGACAGCTTCTGATATATCTCTGACATCATTACAGCATCTCGACCCTTACCATATTGGTTGTACCGGTCTTCCCTAAAGGAAGCCCGCCAACAATTACAATACGGTCCCCCTGCCGGGCAATCTTTTCCGTTAAACAGTGTTTTTTAATATGGTCCACCATGGTTTCAAAGGAAGTCTCTTCCGCTATTATAAAAGGTATAATTCCCCAGTTCAGTTCCAGCTGATGATAGGTGACCTCATCGTAGGTAAATGCCCAGATAGGGATCATGGGCCGTATTTTTGAAAGCATCCGGGCAGAATACCCGCTTTTTGTAACCACGATGATTGCCTTTGCGCCGCTTACCCTCGCTATGGATACTGCACTGGAGTTTATCACGGCGGTCTGATCGCCCCCGGAACTGTCAATACTGGGGAACACTTCCGCCTGTTCTTTTTTCAGTTCTTCTTCCACCTTCCCGATGATAGAGGACATTGTCCTGACCACTTCTTCCGGGTAGTTCCCGACAGCTGTTTCCCCGGAGAGCATAACCGCAGAGGTAAGGTCGAAACAGGCATTTGCCACATCCGATGCTTCAGCCCGGGTGGGAATAGGCTTCTCCACCATGGACTCCAGCATCTGTGTAGCAGTGATCACCGGCTTTCCCATGCGGTAACACATCCGGATAATCTTTTTCTGGGCAATCGGTACTTCAGCCATATCCAGTTCCACTCCAAGGTCCCCCCGGGCAACCATTATGCCGTCTGAAGCTTCAATAATTGCCTTCAGGTTCCCCAGGGCCGTCCGGTTTTCGATTTTTGATATGAGAAGGGTCCTGCTGCGAGGCCGTTTTTTCCTAATCAGTTCCCGGACCGATAGCACATCATCCGCAGAACCCACGAAGGAAAGGGCGATATACTCGAATTCATTCCCAATTGCAAACTCGATGTCTTCCCTGTCTTTATCCGAGAGAAACTCAAGATGATAATCAACTTTCGGCATGGCAAAATGAGCTCTGGGTCTGAGCACGCCCCCGTTTCTCAGCTTCACAACGAGAGACTCTTCCGTTTTATCGGTAATTTCCCCTTCGATAAACCCGTCCATCAGGAGCACCCGGGCACCTGCCTTGCCGAGCTCCGTGACATCCGGAAGGTTCGTAAAGAAATGATTCTTGTCCTTTGGCCGGGCTGTACGGATATCATCCCCTGAATAACTCTCGATTAGAATGGAATCACCGGCGCTCAGTGCTATTTCTTCTGCATAGCCGTACAGCCGCACCTCGGGTCCTTTCGTGTCCAGCATCACCGGGAGGGGAATATCCAGCTTTTCCCGGAGGGAACGGATATTCTTTAGATTTTCCAGGGCTTCTTCGTAAGTCTGATGGGAGAAGTTGAACCTTGCAATATTCATACCGTTCCGGACAAGTCCTTCGAGAATCCTCGGCGACCTGCTGGCGGGGCCAATAGTACAGATGATTTTTGTCCTTTTTCTCATGTCTTGTTTCCTTTTTCATTCTCCCTGTATCCAAGTCTAATAAAAGAGGACCGGGAATGAAAGTATTTTTTTCAGGTGATCCTTGCAGTTCTCAGGATACGGGCAAGCAAACCGGGAAAAAATGCAGCTAAAAAGAGGGCTAACCGGGATTTACCGTTCATGCCCACACGAAACTCCCGTTTATATGCAGCAACATTCCTGACGATGGCCCTGGCCGCATCCTCGGGAGAGACCGCCCCCGCCTGATTCTCGTCCATTTTACCATAGAAACCGCCGCTCCCAGTAAAAGCATGCCGGCTGATATCGGTCTGTACAAACCCGGGGACAACCAGGGAAACAGAGATCCCATACTGCCACACTTCCGCCCGGAGAGAATCAAAAAACCCATGAAGAGCATGCTTTGTAGCACAGTAACCGGAACGGAGGGGGGTTCCGAATTTACCGGCTATACTGGACACGGCAACAATCTGTCCGGACCGGTTACGGATCATCTCAGGCAGTATTTCCCTGGTTAATGCGATCGTTCCCAGGACATTGACGTTAAAGAGATCCTTATACACATCAATTGAGGTTTCATGGACCAGGGAGCGCTGAGACACACCTGCGTTATTGATCAGGATGTCTATTCGTCCATAGATTACCACTGCCTTCTTTGCCAGTTCCGGGATCGTCTCGATCCGGCCCAGGTCTCCCGGCAGAACAGCTACACCGGATTCTCCCCGGGGACACTGCTTCCGGACCTCTTCGAGCTTTTCCCTGTTCCGGGCAGTGAGGATGCACCGGGCCCCGAGCCTGCTGTATTCCCGTGCCAGGGCGCTGCCGATTCCGGAGGAAGCCCCGGTAATCCAGACAACACTTTCACCCGCCTTTTTCATTCATGATCTCCTGCCGTCTTATTTCCCTGATTGGGTCGAATCCACCGCTTGAGAGTGGTAAACAACTGGTCGATTTCAATGGGTTTAGCAATGTAATCATTCATCCCCGCAGCGAGGCACTTCTCTTTATCCCCTTTCATCGCATTGGCGGTCATGGCAATGATAGGAAGATATTCTAATCCCTCGGTATTCCGGATTTGCCGGGAAGCCTCGTAGCCGTCCATTTCCGGCATCTGAACATCCATAAGCACAGCATCGTACACCTTTCTTTTCACAGCTTCAACAGCCTCTCTGCCGTTCTCTGCGATTTCCACCTTTACACCGGCTTCCTTCATAATCGCTGTGACTACCTTCTGGTTGATGACATTATCCTCTGCAAGAAGAACCACCCTTCCTTCTACCGCATCCATGGCAAGGGACTGCTTTGTAATAATCCCCTCTTCCTCCCCGGAAGAGAGGCGTACAATAGTATCGAACAGGGAAGATGGTTTAATTGGTTTTATCAGCATGGCATCGATAATATCCCGGTGTTCATCCTGAAGGCTGCGGTCCACGTTGTAGGCCGTCATAAGGATGATAGGAATCGACTGCAGTTCCGGGTCTTTCTTGATCAGCTCCGCGGTTTCCAGTCCGTTCAGCCCGGGCATCTTCCAATCCAGCAGGATGAGTCCGTATCCTTCCCCGCCTGACCGTTCCGAATGCAATAATTCGATACCGGATTCACCGGAATCCGCAGTGTCCGTGGAAAAGGAAAATGATTCGAGGATGTCTTTGAGCACAGTCCTGGCAGCCAGGTTATCATCGATTACCAGGGCCTTCATACCGCTCAGCTTGCCGGGAACTACCCTCTGTACTTCCTTCTCCTTCAGCTGTCTTTTCAGGGTAAGAGAAAAAGCGAAGCGTGAACCGGTCCCCTTTTCTGATTCCGCCCGGATCGTTCCGCCCATGAGCTCAACAAGACTTTTACAGATCGCCAGCCCCAGCCCGGTACCGCCGAATTTTCTGGTTGTCGACCCGTCCGCCTGTGTAAAAGCGTCAAACAGGTGAGGCAGAATTTCTTCATCGATTCCGATTCCCGTATCCGAAACGGAAAACTCCAGATCTGCAGTATCTTCAGTCTTTGACTCACAGGTTACTGAAACGATTATTTCCCCATCTTCGGTATATTTAACTGCATTGGAAACAAGGTTCGTCAGGAGCTGGATCATCCTGCCAGATACTCCATTTTTTTCCGGACTTCAAATGAAGCATCGCTATAGTTCTTCTGAAAAAACCTGCGGAATCGTTTGTACAGTCTCAATTTATTCGACATGATAACAACTACTCACCAGCCGGGAGATACTCTACATTATCACATCCATGGATTCAGGGGAATTACCGGACTTTTTTACATGCAGCGGGTCAGGCGCTTATCAGTGTGCCTTCCATATTTCCAATTTTTGTCAGATATCCCGTTCTTAAGCACGTTTCAAAAAGATCTCTGGTTATATACTCTTGCATTTCTTTTTTATAGCCGTCACATACACTGGTAATGAGTACGTCGAATCCCTGTTCGTGTTCCGCCGTGATTTCCACAAAAGTATCTATGCCTTTGCTGCCTTTTACTTTATACTGTATCATAGTGCCTCCATTTCATTTTTCGGAATGAACAGGGCCCTTCATTAGCCCTTCCGACACCGTGTTACGTCCGCCGGAAATTGTCTTTACTTTACTTAAGACCAACTCGTTAAGGGAGCACAGCAATCCTGCCCCTAAACAGGAATGTCCTGATTAAATAATCTTAATCCCCTGATTATTTTTCCGCTGTGCTCCTTCTTTTTTTTCGTTCCTTGACTCATCAGGGAGGAACATATAGGATTGACCCACTTATGAAGATAGGGCTGATAGGACTCGAAAAATCAGGTAAGACGACGATTTTCAACGCTCTTACCGGGTCGGAAGAGGCAGTAAATACTTATACCAGTCAGAAAGTTGAACCTCACCTGGCGGTTGTGGAAGTAATGGATCCTCGTGTAACCAGGCTTAAGGAGATGTACAAACCGAAAAAAACCATCTATGCCACTATCGAGTTTTTCGATTTCGCCGGTCTCACATCCGGTTCTTCCATGGGTCTCGTAAAGACCTCCGATGCGTTGGCTCTGGTAATCAGAAACTTCTCGAATGATATCCTGGATGAAACCCTGGGAAAACCTGATCCCCGGGCGGATCTCGACAATGTGAGAAGCGAACTCATCCTCTCCGACCTGATCATTACTGAAAACAGGCTGGAAAGAATAGAGGCGGATTGTAAGCGGGGAAAGAAAACTCCGGAACTCCAGAAAGAAGAAAAAGTGCTGAGAAAGGCCGCGAATAAGCTGAACGAAGATAAGCTTTTGCGTGAGCTCGATCTCACCGACGATGAATTGAAGACAATTTCCGGATTCCAGTTCCTCTCTCTTAAACCGCTCCTTGTCATTTTGAACTCAGACGAAACCTGTTACGGGAACAATCAGGGCTTACTGGATGAGCTTTCAGGGGAGTATGACCTGATCGAGTTCGCAGGCGGTTTCGAGATGGAATTGAGCAGGCTCGAACCGGAAGAAGCAGAATTTTTTATGCAGGACATGGGGATCGAAACATCGGCCAAAGAACGGCTTACCAGGTTTGCCTATGACATGCTGGGATACATCAGTTTCTTTACCGTGGGAGAAGACGAGGTGCGTGCCTGGACCCTGCACAAAGGGGAAACCGCGGTTGATGCGGCAGGAACGATTCACAGTGATCTTGCCCGGGGATTCATCAGGGCGGAATGCTTCTCTTACGACGATCTCATCGAGGCAGGCAGCGAAAAAGGTGTAAAGGACAATGTACATTTCCGCCTGGAAGGAAAGAATTACACCCTTCGGGATGGGGACATCATCAACGTCCGGTTCAGTATTTAACATAATGTAACAAAGTGCACTGATATCTTGATAAAATAATAATAATCACCATACTTTACTCATTATAGTAGAAAGTATCAGGAGGATTAATTGTGTTCATGGCATCCTGGGAGATGGAATAGAACAGCGGCAATCGCCGTATTAACAGGCTTTGTCGCGATCGTCCTCTCCCTGGGAATCACCATTATTTCCTACAACCGCTCATTCAGACAGACTGAACGGTATTATCGTACTCAGTATCTGCAGAAAGCACGCATGATGGCCCTTCACGCTTCGGAGTTCAGCACCTGGGATGACCAGAGGCTACTGGCGGAACTGAAACGGATATGGCGTTCAATATCCCCTGTTCCGGAGGATGAATACCTGTGCGTCTATGATGCTTCCTTCAAGTTAATCGAGCACACAGCTTCCCCTGAAACCATCGGGAACTATATCGGTGACAACATTGTCCTCGGCAGCGATGCGGCTCTGTCGTGTACCCTGTCGGAATTGGCCGAACAGGGTACCGAGTACGTGGGTGAGTACATATCCAGTTCAAGGGAAAAACAGATCGCCGCTTTTACAAAACTACCGGAACGAAACTGGGGTATCGGCGTCCATCGCTCTTACAGGGAAGTAGTCAGGGAAGTCCGCACCGCCTACAACCCGATCCTCTTTGCCCTTCTTGCAATATCGGTGGTCCTCCTGCCGTCCTCGCTTCTTCTGCTGTACGGTTCCTTCCGGAGAGCGGAAAGGAGCAGGGAACAGGCATTCACCGCCACCGAAAAAGCCCTTAAAGAGCAAGAAGTACTCCTTAAAGAATTGCATCACCGGGTAAAAAACAACCTTCAGATTGTCAGCAGTATGCTTTCTCTCACTTCCCGGTCGAGAGCATCCAAAAGGGATATGCTCGAAGGAGCAAGGGGTAGAATTAAGAATATGGCCCTCATCCATGACCAGCTGTACCGCATAGATTCTATCTCAAAGATCCCCTTCGCAACATACGTTGAAAATTTGTCCAGAGATATCCTTTCGACATTGACCGTGCAACCCGGGCAAGTCAGGCTGGTTATCCGGATCGAGAAACTAATTCTTCCTGTAGATACGGCTATTCCCTGCGGACTGATCATCAACGAACTGATCACCAACAGTGTGAAATATGCTTTTAACAGGGGATTGGAAAATAAAATCGAAATAGCCTTTTCTGTAAACGACGAAAACCAAGGTGTTCTCACATACGGGGACAGCGGGCCGGGATATGACCCGGAGATAACCGGGCAAAGTCCGACACTGGGTCTTACCCTGGTAAAGACATTCGTGGAGCAGATCGAGGGTACCCTGGAAATTCAAAGAACCGGTGGATTTTCCATGGTGATCACCTTTCCACTTCCGCTGCAGTTATGATATTATCGTCAGGATCGTAGAACTTGAGCATGCGGATACCTTCCTCGTAGAATTCCATGACTTCGCCTTTCAGCTTTACCTTGCTGGCAGCCAGATGAGCCGTAAAAAGGTCCAGGTTATCCACGCCTAAGGTGATGAATTCGTTTTTCCTGATCGGCTGGTCCGACGAATCGAGATTGATAGCCAGATAACCGGTACTTAAGCCCGGAACGGCTAATTCGACCCAGTTCTGAGACTGGAACACCACTCTGCAACCCAGAATAACAGTATAAAAGGTAAGGGACCTGCCGATATCTTTTGACCAGACAAAGGAAATGATGTTCCTGTATTTCAGCTCCACGGATATTCCTCCTGTTTTCAGCCGCCGTAGATAATGTGAAAAATATCGATCCTGGCGCCGTCGGGAACGATAAAAGAACCCCAATTTTGCTGTTTTATTATTTTTTTGTCTACCACTACCTGCATGTTGGGAAAGTAGTACCCTGTTTCCTTGAGGAGCGTTTCAACGGTAAGACCGGGGCGCCACTCCAGGGACCTCCCTTTTACCGTTATCATGATGCGGGTATATCCCCGATACAGAAGTCCAATCCCAGTTCCTTAAGCCGCTCCGCTGAAGGGATCCCGTTTCTGTCCCACCCTCCCAGGCGGTAGTAATCATCCAGCATCGGATCAAGATCAACGAGGAGACCGGTGTGTACCATCTCCGCTTCATCCGGGGAAACCTTCCCGATATCCTCAGGATGTACGTATACATCCAAAGGTTCTTTCAGGTGCCGTTCCGGAAGAGTGTCGTCTTTCCTGCTGTAACCATGGCGTACATTGTAGATCCTTTCCAGGTTGACGATTCTCTGGCCCGCGGTAAAGAGTTCTTCCTCACTTATTTCCCAGCCCAGGGCACGTAACCCTTCGGCCAGGTCGGAAGGCATGATTGCGTACGTTTCGGTGAAGGCGAATTTACAGATGCCCAATGCATCCGCAAGGGCATTACATGTTTCGGTAAATCGTATCATGTCCGCCTTGTATTTTTCGGATACCGTACTCATCAGCTCGGGTCCGCACCGTGCCAGTTCTTCCACCTGTGAAACCACTTCGGTGTTCCCGGTGAGATCGAGGGTGGGCAGGGCGTACAGGTGATCAGCCCCGCGGTTGCTCGTAGCATGCCCCAAGGCCATCCCCTTGAGAACTCTGCCGTCCTGCCGGGGAAGTTCCACATTCTTCACCTGCATGGCATAGGATTCGCTTCCGCAACCCAGCTTTCCTGCGGCATCGCGTACGCCGCCGGCAAGGAGGGTTCCGGCTTTCCCCCGGCGAAGGGAAATGTCCCGGATAAGCCCTATGATCGTGTCGGGATCACCCCACCCGAGACTGTACTGCGGGTCATGGAGAAGACCATTTTCGTGGGCTTCCATGGCAAAAGCAATAAGAACACCCACAGAAATAGTATCGATACCCAGCTCGTTGCACAGCTTGTTGCAGTAGATGAGAAGCTCCACATCATCATTCCATACGTTGGGACCAAGGGCATTGGATGTTTCATACTCCGGACCTTCCTGTTCCGGAGTTTTATAGGGCCCGTCCGGGACCTTGGTGAACCGCGCACATTTTATGGAGCAGGCATAACATCCCTGGTTGCGGACAGTATACCCGGCTATTGACTGGGCATTGATACGGTCTCCCATGGGGAACTGACCATACCGGTGGTTTTTTGTCGGGTTGTCCCCGCTTCTGTTCTTGTAGTTCAACAGTATGACGGTCCCCCACTTATTATAATCCCGGGCTCCGGGATGGTTCCGCACCAGAGGACTTACCCGCCTGATCACGTTCCTGAACTCATCCGGAAGGGACTGCTTTACCGACCCCATCACCACAATGGCTTTTACATTTTTCGATCCCATAACGGCACCCATGCCGGTCCGGGCGGCAGCCCTGCCATAGTCGTTGATCACCGATGCGAGCTGTACAAGGTTCTCACCGGCCGGTCCGATACCGGCGACCCTCGCTCCTTCGTACTGCTTCCTTAAGCGGCTCTCTACTTCTCCCGTCTCCTTTCCCCACAGGTGTTCGGCGGAATGGATGGTGATGTTTTCACCTTCCACCAAAAGGTATACCGGTTTTTCCGCTTTTCCCCGGATGACGAACATATCATATCCCGCCTTCCTCATCTGGGGGCCGAAAAAACCGGAACTGTTTGCGTATCCGTACGCCCCGGTGGCAGGAGACTTGGCAGTAACGGTATACCTGGCGGCAGACGGCCAGGGTGTTCCTGTAAAGGGGCCGGTGGAGAAAATAAGGGGGTTCTCCGGGTCCAGAGGTCCGATTGCAGGACCTGCAAGATCATAGAGAACTTTCGCCGCTATCCCCCTGCTTCCGATATAGGTGGTAATTAATTTCCTGTCTGTATCCTCTATGTGAATTACGGTTTCCGTCAAATTGATCCACGCTGTCTTTGCCATTTCTCTTCTCCTGTTTACGAAATGTTCAGCCTCCTGCCATTTGACTTAAGAGGTCCACCTCGTCTCCTTCCTGCAACACGAAAGATCTCCAGTTTTTACGGGGTACATACGTCTTGTTTACCGACATACCTGCAATCCGTTTCATGTCCTTCGATTGAAGCTGGACATAACTGCTCTGGAAATAATTCCACAGCTCATCCAGGCTTGCCCCTTTCCTCAGTTGTATATCTTCATACATCCTGCCCAGCATCATCTGGTAAAACCCGAGGAGCCGCACATGTACATTCATAAGTCCCTTAAGAGCTTCCCGGCCTCCAGGTAATACCGTTTTCCCTTGGCTTCGCCCAGGGAAAAGGTTTTCCTCGGGAGCGCTCCTTTTTCGATGATGATGTCGAAAAATGTGCCCTTGTCCAGGGGAGGCAGAAAAAAGCCGATGTTCCCGGGTTTCCTCCCAAGATCTGTGACGGTATCGTCCCCGTGAATGTAGTCGATATCCACTTCACTATTCTCCTCGATATAGCGATCCAGGATATCCTGGACCGCTTCAGCGGCAAGGGTTGTCTCTCCCCCATCCATGGAAATAATTCCGGTGCGGTCCTGTGTCACAAATCCGATCCTGTGACCTTCCCCGCCCCCTTCCATAATCCTGTGCATTTCTTCCAGGTTCCGGACATCCCGCAGAGAACAGGCAGGGTCCTGGTCTATTCGGGCCAGGAGGAATTCGGGCCGGGCATTGAACAGAACCCGGTGAATCGGTTCGAAGATAAGACCCGGGCTGTAGATATTTTCTATTTCCACCAGGGCCCACCGCGCAGGATGGTTCATTACACCGTTTCCGCCTATACCCTTTATGTTGTCCCAGATGGATTTGGCAGTCGCCAGGGAATGATTCCCGTCTCCCACCGCAAAGAGGAGATCCTTCCCGCCGGCCAGTTTCTCAAGGGCTTCAAGCATACTCATCAGAATGTCCGGATCATCCATCTTCCTGCCCGACAGGTGACCGCCGCCCTGCATCAGGTCGAAATCATAGAGGAGTTCCATCTGTTCCTTTCGTTCAGCCGCCTGTTCGATCACCGTACCTTCCGGATCATCAATGAGAAAAAGGATGTGGGGCAGGTCCAGGGCGGCTTCCTCCCGTATCTTTATCCTGGGAGGAAGGCGCTCCAGAATAGTACCTTCCGTCGGCCGGATGAGACTTTGTGAGCCTTTATTGAAATCGTAGTATTCCAGGTCCACAGCGAGTACGATTCCATACCGTGGAGGTAACGAGGCTACATTCCTTTCCACCAGGACAAACCCGGGACTTAAAGTACGGAACACACCTGCCTGAAGGTACTCCCTCATGGCAGCGTTTATCGAAGCAACATGGTCTTCCGGTGTCTCCTTACCAAGATAGCATTCAGGCAGAATGAGATTGAGCGTGGAGGGACTCTCTCCCACCAGTTCTTTTACTTTTTCCCAGTATCCTTGTTCAGATGAAAACTGGTCGCAGGCTATGACCGCCCATTTTTCCATATCGATTTCTTCTACGGGAAGGAGGAGTTCAGGGAGTTTTATACCCAAGGAGGCGAATCTCTGCTCTATATGGTTCATAGCTGTTCTCCTAATGTAAAGATGTTCCTGTAAGGTTCCCGATTTCATCGACCCCAGGCGGAATCGAAGGAGGAATTGCTACGTGGTCTTTCACGCTGTCCATATCCTTGAATCCCGTACCGGTCAACAGCACGATGATGATCTCATCACCCCGGAATTTATCCCAATCCCGTACAAATCCTGCATATGCCGCGGCTGCCGCAGGTTCCGCCAGGACGCCGGCATCCCGGCTTAAGGTAAGCTGGGCCAGGGTTATTTCCTGATCCGCCACTTCCGTAACCCACCCGCCGCTGCTTTTGATATACTCCACGGCCATCCTTCCGTTGGCGGGAGAAGCGACGGAAATCGAATCTGCCCTTGTTTCTGCTTTTTCTAGTGCCTTCATCGTCCCTGTTCGGTACGCATCGGCCACGGCATTGCTTTTTTCCGCCTGGACACACACGATCCTGGGCAGTTTCTCCGTAATTCCCGCTTCTTTTAAGTCGAAAAAGCCTTTATATACGCCTGCCAGGATAACCCCGTCGCCGGTTGGAACATACACGACATCCGGGACCGTCCGGCCCAGTTGATTGAATATTTCGATGGATACCGTTTTCTTCCCTTCGATAGTAAGGGGATTGAACGCGGTGTTCCTGTTGATGCCGCCCTTCCGTTTTGTAAACTCGATGGAGAGAGCGAAAGCCTCATCATAGGTACCCTGAATCGGGACAACAGTGGCACCATAAAGGACGGACTGCATGAGCTTCGCCTTCGGCGCGGTTTCCGGAACAAAGAGGACGATATTCAGTCCGTAAGAAGCACCTGCGCAGGCCATGGCAGACCCGGCGTTCCCCGTTGACGCAAGGGCAACCATATTCTCTGAAAAGTGCATCGCCTGGGCTGCTACCAGCTGGGACGCCCTGTCTTTTAGTGAACCCGAGGGATTTAACCCGTCATTTTTAAGAAACAGCCCGGGGCACCCGGATTTCGTCCTCAATTTCCTGGGAGCGATAAGGGGCGTATTGCCTACCGGGTAGGACTGCAAGTAGGGTATCGGGTACGGTGAAAAATCCTTCGGTGATACAGACTCCCTGGATGCAAGGGACTTAAGGTAATCCGGGTCCAGGATCGTCTTGAGAACCCCCTTCTGAAAGGTTCCGGGTTCCTGCTTTTCCTGACACCCGGGACAGAGATAGATGATCTCTACCGGGGAGTATTCCGTTCCGCAGTCTGTACACCGGTATGTGAATTTCATGACCCTGCCGGTTCCTGTCTACACAAGGCCTGCTTCCCGGTTGAATGATTCGATAAGGGAATCGATTTCAGGAGTCAGTTTCTGGATGTCTGTCCAGTAGTTTTTGTCATACCACTGAGCATTGAGTTCCTCCAGTTCCTTCCCCTGCTGTTCGATCCAGGTATAGTATTTCAGGTTATGCACCCGGAGTTTTTCATAGTAGGTAAGCTCCAGAGCATTGTCTATTTTCTGATTCTTAAGGGAACTGAAATGGATACGCGACGCATCTTCCCGGGAAAACGCCCCATGGGCTTCCATCATTTCCTTTT
Source organism: Spirochaetota bacterium (assembly GCA_024274705.1). Taxonomy (GTDB): domain Bacteria; phylum Spirochaetota; class Spirochaetia; order SPDA01; family JAJSAL01; genus JAJSAL01. Next base: position 42,559 of record JAJSAL010000041.1, on the reverse strand, counting down.
TTCTGGACTGATAGAGTTCCATGGAATCGGTGAGGATCGTTACCACAACATCGTCCTCTTGCAGTTCGTAGTATTTTGCGAATTTGACGGCTCCCAGGACATTACCGATCCCCGATATTCCCAACAGATCCAGGTTGTCCAGAATAGCGGCGGGAACCCCTGTGGACTTTAAGTATTCCAGACCCGCACCCTCATTGAACAGGCGCAGAATATCCATACAGTCATTGTCATCGACGCCGATAATCATATCGGTGTTCTTCACATTGTGAACCCAGGGAACATGCTTGTCGCCGATTCCCTCGATCCTGTGGCCGCCGAAACCGTTCCGGAGCAGTGTAGGGCACTGCAGGGCTTCTGCGGCAGCAATTTTGATTTCCGGATACACCTGCTTGAGGTAGTCTCCGGCACCTATAGTCCCGCCGGATCCTGTTGCAGAGATAAACCCACGGAATGCTCCATTTTCTCCAAGTTCCGCGTCCAGCATCTCTTTGATGGCGCCGGCGGTTACTTCGTAATGCCATAGATAATTGCCGAACTCTTCGAACTGGTTGAAGATGACAATATCGTCCCCCCGTTCCCTGGTGAGTTCGTGGCACTTGTCGAAAATTTCTTTTACATTGCTCTCGCATCCTGGAGTAGCAATCACTTCACCTGCCACGGATTCAAGCCACTCAAAGCGCTCTTTACTCATCTCTTCCGGGAGAATGGCAACAGATTCGCACCCTAAAAGAACAGAATTGTAGGCGCCGCCTCGGCAGTAATTCCCTGTGGAAGGCCACACAGCCTTCTGTTTCGTGGAATCGAAATTGCCGCTCACCAGGGAGGGCGCCAGGCAGCCGTAGGTAGCTCCCACCTTGTGCGCCCCGGTGGGAAACCATTTACCCACCAGAACCAGTATTCTCGCTTTTACACCGGTCAGGGAAGATGGTAACTCCAGATAGTTTACCCTGCCGAACATACCGCCTGAATGTACCGGCTCATTGTGCCAGCCGATGCGGAACAGGTTGGCTGGATTCACATCCCATAACCCGGTGCTTTTTAGTATATTTCTGATCTTTTCAGGTATTGTTTCGGGGTTCTTCATCTGTTCGAAGGTAGGCAGAATAATGCCCTTCTCCCTGCACCTCTGAATGTTGTGTTCACGAACTTCTTTGTTTAATTTCAGGTTGATCATACGCTCTTTTCATACCTCTCTTTATGCAGACTTAATGTGCGTTCCTGCCTTGCCCTGCACTGCATCCAGGCATCAACTTTCGGTCCCATGGACCCTTTGAGAAACTGACCGTCTTCATAATACTTCCTTACTTCCTCAAGGGAAACTGTGCGGAGAGATTTTTTTCCGGTTTATTGAAATTAATATACACAAGCCGTATCCACATTCTTCATCTGCTCTTCACCTGTTCCCTGTTCGTGGGCCTGTTTAATTGCATTCCCGCCCGGGGCGACTAGGATCCGCTGATGTTTCATATGTTCCCCGTCATCCTTTCTTTAGATGTTTGACATAGTAAGAGCCATTAACGCCTTGTTGATATGGAGCCTGTTTTCCGCTTCGTCATAGATAACCGACTGCGGGCTGTCCAGAACTTCCGAAGTCACTTCGATATCCCTGTCTGCAGGCATACAGTGCATGTAGACCGCATCTTCCCTGGCCCGGGCCATCATGGAGGCGTCCACAACCCAACCCTTCGGATAGTTGTCTATTATGGCGAGGCCCTCTTTTTCATCGGTTGTGTGCATGATCGGGCCCCAGCTTTTCGCGTACACGATGTGCGCGTCCTCGACAGCGTCTTTCATGGAATGAACGGTTGTAAAAGATACCCCTGCCGCTTTGGCGTTAGCCCGGGCTTGGTCCAGAATATCCGGCTGCAGAGAGAACTCCTTCGGGTGTGCCAGGGTCACGTCCATACCGAAGCGGGTCATCAATAGTACCAGGGAATGGGGCATGGACAGGGGGCGGATATAATTCGGACCATAGGTCCAGGAGATGACGAACTTCTTTCCACGAAAGTCGTTTCCGAATTTCTCCCGTATCGTCATCAGGTCCGCCAGGGCCTGGGTGGGATGATACACATCACACTGCATATTCAGGATGGGAATATCCGAGTATTCTGCCAGGGCGCGCATATAGCTGGTCCCGTCACCATAGGTCTTTCTGACGCCGATACCTTCACCGTACCGGCTTAACACCTTGATTGTATCCTTCGGGGTCTCCCCATGATCGATCTGGGTCGCCTTGGGTGTAAGAAAGTGGGCATGACCTCCCAATTGATGCACACCAGCTTCAAATGCATTCCGGGTCCTGGTGGATTCTTCGAAAAAGAGCATGAAAAACGTCTTTGCCCGTAGGATGTGATCGTGATATATGCCGAGTTGCCGCTCTTCCTTGAGTCTTGCTGCCGTATTAATACATTTGTCGATTTCTTCTACGGACCAGTCCTGAGTAGTTATAAGATGCTTGTTTCTAAAACTGCTGTACATTGTGGATTCTCCTTAAGTACTATATATACCGGCAATCCATGCCGGATTTTTTCAAGGTTTACCATTTCTCAGCCGCGATGTTCACAGCCTGGATGATCTGTTTATACCCTGTACACCTGCACAAGTTCCCGGAAACCGCCTCCTTTATCTCTTCCACGGAAGGTTTGGACTTTGATTCCAGGAGGGCATACGCGCTCAATATCATACCGGGAGTGCAGAACCCGCACTGAACAGCCCCTGCTTCGATAAATGCCTCTTGTAGAAGGTGGAGGGTTCCTTCTTTCCCCCGGACCCCTTCGATGGTGATGATTTCAGAGCCCTCTGCCTGTCCTGCCAGGACGAGACAGGAGTTGACGGTTTTTCCGTCCAGGATGACCGTACAGGCTCCGCATTCACCGATTCCACACCCTTCTTTGACTCCCGTAAGATGCAGGTCTTCCCGGAGCAGATCCAGGAGACGTTTTGCGGGATCAACTTCGACTGAATATTGTCTGCCGTTAACGGTAAGGTGTATTTCTAATGAGTTCATATCTTTCATACCTCCAGCACCGCCCTTAAAGCCCTTGCAGTCAACGCCTCGACAACGGGTTTTTTATATTCTGTAGACCACCTGTTTCCGGTAACGGCGATCATATCGGCGGATACCTTTTCGCCGGCCTCCCGGAACAGGTCCTCTGTAGGCAGGTTTCCATGAAACAGCTCTTCCGCAGAAGTGAACCTGTGAGGTCTCGGGGTGGTGGAACCCAGGGAAATCCGGATATCTGTTACCCTTTTATCACTGTCCTGTTGTGCAATAACCGCCACGGTGAGCCGTGATTTGGCAACACTGTTACGCCGGATCAGTTTGATAAACTCGTATCCTGCCCCTTCAGGTATCTTCTCAAAAACGATGGCCGTACAGATTTCGTCAGAATTACGGACCGTCTCGTTCGGTCCCGTTATAAGCTCGCTTACCTTCAGTTCCCTCGTACCCTTCGCTGACTTAAGGAGACATTTCGCATTCAATACGATAAGGGCAGGAACGGTGTCCGCACAGGCGGCCGCAGAAATAATGTTGCCCCCCAGGGTTCCCCTATTCCGGATCTGAGGCGATCCCACCCTGGAGCACGCTTCCGATAAGACAGGTGCATACTGTTTGATAATATCGTGTTCCATACACTCCATGTGGGTCGTGGCAGAACCGATACTGATGGTCTCCTTCTCCTCCCGGATAAAGATGAGTTCTTCCAGCCTGCTTATGTCGATCAGATTCCGAGCCGTTACGGATCCTTTATGTATTTCCACCATCAGGTCTGTACCGCCTGCAACGAGAGCACAGTCATCTTTGTGTGTTCCCAGCAGCGTTACAGCTTCTTCCAGGGAACCCGCTTTGATAAATCTTCTCTTCGTCATGTTCTATTCTCCTCCCATTACAGAGCCTTTCCCAGAAGGACCCTCTCTAAGTTGAGAGGAAGGTCCCGAACCCTCCTGCCTGTTCCGTGGAAAACCGCATTGGCTATTGCCGGGGCAGGCAGTTCCACACTGATCTCGCCTACCCCTTTTGCACCGAAAGGTCCCACATTGTCATCCGATTCATAGAGGATGACTTCGATCTCCGGCATATCACCGATACCGGGGATAAGGTAGTTATCATAATTGAGAGTCTTAAGATAACCCTCCTCTTCCTTCAGTTCTTCCATGATGCAGAAGCCCATACCCTGGAGCATGCCTCCGTACATCTGGCTTTCAACGATCTGGGGATTGATAGCCCTTCCCACTTCGTAGGCGGCGGTGATTCTTTCCACATCCACCTTTCCTGTTTCCGTATCTACGGTCACTTCCGCTGCACAGACTCCGTAGATGTATGACGGGTAGCAGTTTCCCCTGCCGGTCTCGTGGGAAAGTTTTTCCGGGCCGGGGTTGTGCCACCCCTGGGCACTTAAAGAGAGCCCCTGTTGAAAAATGCACTTCCGGACCATCTCTTCGAAGGTGATGGAGACAGATTCATCATCCTTTTTAAAGATGAGATCGTTCCTGCTTTCCAGGTTTTCCGGTTTGCAGCCCAGCGCTTGTGCAGCTTCGCTGTGGATCCGCTTTTTCAGCTTGTCCGCCGCGATGAGCATGGCGTTTCCCCCGGCAAGAAGTCCCCTTGAGGCCACGGTGGGACCGCCGTCCATCACAGCAGTTGTGTCGGTATTTAGAAAGGTGATCCTGCCCAAGGAGATACCCAGCACTTCCGCCACTACCTGGGCGTGTGCCGTGCGCATCCCCTGCCCCATTTCGGTAAGGCCGCTCTGGATAATCACACTACCGTCCTTGATAATCGTTACAGTAGCTCCCGCGGTGTCTATCCCTTCACCGCCCAAGCCGGTACCCCGAAAGGTACAGGAAAGACCGATTCCCCTCTTGATATGGTTATCCGATCTGTTTTCTTCCTGATACCGTATCCATTTCCCGTCAAAATCGACCCTTAAGCAGACATCTTCAATCATCTCCGTAAGAGGCGCGGGGATCTTCCCGGGTTCCAGGATCTGTCCTGTGGCCAGTTCATCTCCCGGTTTCAGACAGTTTTTAAGGCGAATCTCTTTAGGCGTTATGCCCAGTTCGTATGCAAGCTCATCGATAAGGGACTCGTTGCCGAAAACGATCTGCGGTGCGGAAAACCCGCGGTAGGCCCCACCGTAGATTGTATGGGTGTATACGCCGTACACATCGGTTTTCACATTGGGGATGTAATAGGTTCCTGCAGCATGAACCGACCCCCGCCAGTTAAGGAACATGGCCTTGTTGTTGTATGCCCCTCCCTGAACGTCGATACGGTCCTCCACAGCGGTGATAGTACCGTCCTTTTTAGCCCCAATCTTATAATGCATCAGGTGGGGATGGCGTTTGCAGCTTTCAAGGAACGACTCTTCCCGGGTGAGCACCATTTTCACCGGCCTTCCGGTCTTCATTGCCATGACAGCCGTCCTGGCAGCCATGAGCATAACCGATTCGTCCTTACCCCCGAAACTGCCTCCTATGGTGCTCTGAATCACTTTCACCCGGTTTATCTTCATCCCCAGGATATCTGCAACATTCTGCTGGATAGAATATGGATTCTGTATGGAACCATGAATTTCCACGCCCACCCGGTAAGAATCGGGAAGTGCTATTACCGCTTCAGGCTCTATATACGCCTGGTCTACAAAGTGAGTCCAGTATCTCCGTTCCAGAACCACATCTGCCTCGGCAAATCCTTTCTCTACATCCCCTGCCCGCATTCTGTAATGGGTATTCTCTATGATGTTTCCTTTTTCATCTTCATGGACTAAGGGGGCGCCTTCTTTCAGTGCATCTTCCAGGCTGAACACACTTTCTTTTATTTCCCTGTAGGTTACCTTAACGAGATCGGCGGCTTCCTTTGCGATATCCATGGACTCTGCAGCTACAACGGCAACGCCGTCGCCGATATACTTTACTTCTTCCTCCGCCAGAACCGGAAATCTTCCGAACAACAGGTTCGGACCGGGGATATCCTTGGCGGTCATAACCATAACCACACCTTGCATGGCTTCCGCAGCACCGGTATCTATATTCATAATTTTTGCGTGGGGAAACCGGGAATACACGGTCTGTGCGTACATCTGGCTGCCGAAGTTAAGGTCCGCCGCGAATTTCACCTTCCCCGTTACTTTTTCAGCGGCATCTATCCTTGCTTCCCGTTTATTCACACATCTGAAATCGGTTTTCATCGGATCTCTCCTTTTAAAGCTCCGGGATTACACACGGTTGTGCATAGTCCGCAGTACCTGCAAAGCTCTTCATTCAAGTCCATCTCTTTCTTCTCACTTAACGTCCTGGCGTCGTAAGGGCACACCTGGACGCAGCGCATACAGGCCGTACAGGTATCCCGGTGGAAATGAAATGAAAATTTCTCCATTATTTCATCTTTCGGAAGATTCTGAAGAGCAGCGCCGGACACATCAGCCAGGGAAACATAGCCCAGATCCTGCAGGAGCCCTGCGATACCGGTATTGAGCTTGCCGATGTATTCCACCCCTTTTAAAATGGGAGCCGTACACACTCCCACATGGGTAGCACCTGCCATGAGCATCTCAACCGCGTCTTCAGGATTCATCACTCCACCGATACCGATAATCGGTTTATCCGTAATTACCGCGATCTCCGCAACGTAACGCACTATCACCGGCTTGATGGCGGAACCTGTAAGCCAGCCGTATCCGTGTTCTCCTCCAAGCATGGGCCGGGCGGTCCGGATATTGATCCTCAAAACCGGGCCAATGGAGTCCATGGCTGTAATGCCGTCGGCCCCTGCATTCAGTACGTCTTTCGCCGCCTGTACCGGGTCCGTCCAGTTCGGACTCAGTTTTACGATAACAGGTTTACCAGTCAATTTTTTCGCCTTCGCCGTCATGGAAGCGATGGTTTCCGGCATGTACGAGACAAGCTCGATCATGTCCGCCCCGGCCCGATCCACGGGACCCACCCAGTGTTCCACTTCCTCCGGGGTATGGCCGATACTGCCGATGACAACCGCCCCTCCTTCCTTAGCCTTCGGGATCTCCTCTTCCACCCACTGCTCAGCCGGAAAATCGGTCCACTTCTCCGCATTGATCAGGCTGTTACTGCCGTTGAAAGCGATGTGTGGAAAAGGATTATCCGCTTTCTTGTCCCGGATAGTCTTCGTCGTTACAGCACCGATACCCGCCTTGTGGGCCCGGATAATACCTTCAGCGCCGTAACTTATCGGTCCCGAGCCAAGGATCACCGGACTCTGCAGGGTGTAACCGAAAAGTTCGGTGGTAAGATTTATACTCATCTTATGTCCTCCCATAGACGGAGAGCCTGCTCCTGCACGTCTTTCCTGACGGCCTGCTCATCAAAATCCGGAAGACGGCCTCCTTTTTTCAGGAGCCTGCCGTTTACAAACACCTCTTTCACGTTTACCGGGTTGCAGTACAGAATAAGCTGATCATAGATATTGTCTGCATTCAGCGGGGTCGGCAGTGCAGGTTCGATGGTGATGATGTCCGCCTTATACCCCGCTTTGAGAACACCGGTCTTCCATTTACGCAGGGCCCTGCCGCCGAATTCGGTTGCCATGGTAAACACCGTTTCTGCCGGCATGACCTCCGGGTTCTCGCTGAAGGCCTTGTGAATGAGGAAGGCACCCCGCATCACCTCGAAAAAATTATTGATATACCCGTCCGTGCCAAGGGCTACAGTGATCTTTTTATCCAGGAGTTTCGGAACCGGGGAGACACCCCCGCCTACTTCACAGTTGCTTAAAGGGACATGCACTATATTCATCCCCCGGCGGGCGATGATATCGATTTCCCGTTCTTCCAGCTTCACTCCCTGGGAGGCCAGAACATCACTCCCTAAAATCCCGAGTTCATCGTAGAGTTCCACCGGCAGATTACCGTGGTTCCCGAGACATTGTGCAGGTTCATATTTACTCTCGGAGAGATGCATCTGTATACCCGAGCCGGCCTCCCGGGCCAAAGCTTTCGCTTTCCGGATAAAATCTTTGTCGCAGGTAAAGGTTGTGTGAATACACATCATACCGGAAATACGGGGATGGCGCTGGTAGTTCAGGTAGAAATCCCTGTTTTCATTAAGACCCTGCAAACCGTTCTCATCGCTGATGCGCTGGCAGGCCTCAAAGGAGAGCACCCCCCTCATACCTGTCTCGTCGAGAACACGCGCCTGGGTTTCAAGAGCACCGGGAACGGCATAAGGGGCTTCCAGCACGTCACAGAAGGAGGTAACGCCGCTTGCAAGGAGCTCCATGACTGCGTTCCGGGTTGTCACCTCGATCATTTTATAATCGATCCGGTTCTCCACCAGGGGCCACCAGAAATCATCCAGAAAACTCTCAAAGCTGTCGATACGTGCGGGAACGGTAATTCCGTGGGCAAGGACCCCGTAACAGTGCATATGGGCGTTTACAAATCCAGGGGAGATAATCTTACCCGTGCAGTCCAGCACCTCATAACGAGGATACTTCTCCTTCAGCATACCATTGGGACCGGTTTCCTCTATAGTATCCTCATGAAACGCGACGCCCCACCCTTTCCGTGCCTGTCCCTGTTCACCCAGAAGATAGCTTCCCAAAAGCAGCGTTCCCATAATCAATCCTTTGCACTCAGTACTGAGGGAAGACAAGCGTAAAACATGGCTGCTTCCTTTAAGTCGCTGACATCGATATACTCGTTGTTTCCGTGGGCCAGTTCCCCTTTCCCCGGGCCGAACCCCACCGTTGGAATACCTGCCTGTCCCATGGTATAGGTACCGTTGGTGCTGAAACCCCAGACAGTAACCGTGGGGTCTTTCCCGAACATCTTCGTATACGCCTGTACCGTTCCCTGAATAAGAGGGTGATCTTCATCCAGGACCCAGGCGGGAAAGTATTCTTCCGCCTCTTTTACGTACCCGTTGTAACTCTTATCCCGGTATTCGATAAACCTGATTACCGCCATGTCTGCATTAGGGAGTGAGCTCATCTCTTTCAAGATGCTTTCCCTGCTGTCAAGGGTGGTCATCCTCCTGTCCATAATCACTTTGCAGGACGAAGGGACTGTATTTACAGAAACAGAAGTACACTCCATCCTGGTTACCGTGATATCCCCCTTGCCCAACTCCGGATCTTCACTAAGGTTTTTATCCAGTTCCGCCACGGCTGAAGCAAAGGGCAGTGCTTTCTCGATGGGATTTTCACCCTGTTCGTGGATGCTGGCATGGACGGATTTCCCCGGGAAATCCGCCTCGATGAGGGCCCTTCCCCGGTGTCCCCGGCATATCATCAGATCGCTGGCCTCGGCGATGACAACAAAATCCGGATTAATATTCTTTTCCCTTAAGAACGAACCCAGGGCCAGGCCCTCGCAATCTTCTTCGGAAACGCTCCCTGAAATATACACGGTAAAATCCCGCACCAGGTCCAGGGTCTTCATGGCCTTCCCTGCAAACAGAAGGGCTGCAAATGGCCCTTTATCATCACAGGCGCCCCGGCCGTAGAGTTTTCCGTCCTTTATCACCGCTTTGAACGGATCGGAGTCCCACTTGTCCATATCCACATCCACCGTGTCGATATGGGCATCGAGCACGATAGTCTTCGGACCGCTTCCGATCCTGCCGGCCACGTTGCCGATGGAGTCCACCATCACTTCATCAAAACCGGACCGCTCCATCTCTTCCTTTACACGCCTGATAACCGCCTCTTCCTTCCCTGTAATACTCTTTATGTCGATGATTTCCGAAAGAAAACCGACCAGGTTCTCCTCCTCCTTCGACAGGTAATCTTTGACCTGCCTGAAAATACCGCTCATTTCATTACCCTCCTTTAGAAAACCGCCGGAGTAATGGCGGACACGAACACCGCCTTGTCTTTTCCTTTGGCGAAGATTTTTGCCAGTTTCTGCCCTTCGAAATAGATGCTGTCTCCCTCATATAGTTCGTGCACGTTTCCCTCCAGTTCGATACAGATACACCCCCTTAACACCAGGAGACATTCCTCTGTAGGTGACTTAAGTGGTGCGGCAATGTTCTCCTCGTCAGGTTGAAGCCGGCACACGAACATTTCCATTTTCCTGTCCAGGTCCGGGGTCAGCAGTTCGTATACGATGCGGGAAGAGGGAAGATTGAGTTTTTTTCGTTCACCCTTTCGAATTACCGGGTTCGGAGACTCTGTCTCTTCTTCGAGAAAATACATGATCGGAACTTTGAGGGCATCCGCAATCTTCCGGAGAGATTTGATGGAAGGATCCGTCAGGTCCCTCTCTACCTGGCTTAAGTAGCTGGCTGTCAGGTCGGTCTGCTGTGCCAGTTCCCGGAGACTCAAACCCAGTTCCTGGCGCCTGGTATTGATACGTTTCCCGATCATATGGTTGTGCTAAATCCTTATGATGTGGTTATTATGCGTGACCTGAGTATATAACGGGTTGTAAAGCTTGTAAAGTATTTATTTACATTGTGTTATAATTGTTAACACAGCTGATCCCACATCCACGGTCAAGCTTTATATGAAAAAAAGGACTTGACATTTATTATATCATATTATAACGTTATAACAAGTTATGACAAATCAAGATCGTGAGAAAGATAAACTCGATGAAAGAAGTCCGGTTCCCCTCTATTTCCAGTTGCAGGAAATAATCAGGCAAAAAATCCTCAAGGGGCATTACCATGAAGGCCGGCTCATTCCCAGTGAAGCGGAATTGCAAAAACGGTATAACGTCAGCCGGATAACAGTTCGGAACGCCTTGGAAGGACTGGTTTATGAGGATCTTCTGGTGAGAAAACAGGGAAAAGGAACGGCGGTTGCTCCCAGAAGGATGGTTGAACAATTTACAAGCCTGAAAAGTTTTACCGAGAAAATGATAGCCCAGGGAGCAAAAGTAAAAACCCGGGTTCTGGAAGTCAAGTGTATCGGGGCGCCCGAGAGAATCGCTAACCATCTTGACATCAGACCGGAAGAGAAAATCCTGTATGTACAGAGACTGCGATATATAAACAATGAGCCCATAGCGCTCTTCACCTCTTATCTTCGTTACGATCTCGGGCTCAAGGAACATGACGATTTTTCTGTGTCCATGTATTGGCTGATCGAGAACCGCTGCGACCGGCCGATTGCAGGAGCTGATAAGGAAGTTGAAGCAACGGTCGCAATGGAATATGAAGCTGAGCTGTTGGGAATTCAACCGGGAGAGTGCGTGCTCCTGATAAGAAACACCACCTATGACACACAAGGGATTCCTATTGAATACGCTGAAGGTGTCTATCGCAGTGACAGGTATAAATTCCAGATCAAACTGAAACGGTAGGAACCAACAAGGAGAAGAATCATCTACCTGGGAATTGATGTCGGCACAGGAAGTATAAAGGGTGTGCTCTTGCACGAAAAGGGGATTGAAGAGTTCCGCCAGGATTATCCGAAAACCATCGGTGGGCCCGGCATACAACGGCCCGCAGTACTGCGCGAAACGTTGTTCATCCTTTTAGAAAGAATGGTCAAGGAGGCTCCGGAGAAAGGTAAAAACCTCCGGGGAATCTGCCTCGCCGGCCATGGTCCCAGTATCGTTTTTCTCGATCGGCAGGGGGAACCTTTATCAGACGTTATTACATGGCAGGACAGCAGCGCTGAAAAAGAGGCGCATGAACTTAAGCTTCAGGAGAAAGGGTTTCAAAAAGACGGAACCAGTTACGAAGCCAAAATACTTCATTTCCTTCGTAATACCCCGGAACTGCTCCAGGAAGGCGTCACAGTATTGTATCCCAAAGATTATCTTGTCCGTCTCCTTACAGGAGAAAGTATTATAGACCGCTCGACTGCATCGACAATCACCTTTTTCATGGATCCCCTGTACCGGGAACCCATACAGAATCTTCCAAGACCGGTTCCGGTTGAAATTTTTCCCCGTGTAATCGATCCGTGGGAAGAGGTGGGTAAAACGGGGAACGATTTCAGCAAAGGCTGCGGCCTTCCGGATGGATTATCCGTCTTGGCAGGGGGGATCGACGCCTATTGTGAAGCCTTAGGAGCAGGTGCAATAGAAGCAGGTGATATAGTGGACGGGACCGGCACATCCACCTGTATTTCATTATGCGGAGAAATCGAAAATCTAAGAGAGACTTCCCTGTCCACGGGAAGCCTGAATAACGATCTTCATATAATTCCAGGCAGATCGATTATGATCCAGATGATGTCCAGTACCGGCGGTGCTTTGGAGTGGATACTTCGAGTCGCCGGCAGGAGCAGGGCAACACTACCTCAATTCCTGAAACAGGTAGACACTGCCAGGCCGACACCTCTCCTGTTTCTCCCTTACTTAAGGGGAGAACGAAGTCCCGTCTGGGATGAAAAAGCCCGGGGCGTTTTTGCCGGTCTGACGGAACAGGACAGCACAGCCACGCTGGTACAGGCTGTGCTTCAGGGTGTCGCTTTCGGAGTGCGCCAGAACCTGGAAATCCTCGGGGCAAACGGCAGCATAATGGGCGAATCGGTCCGGGCAACAGGAGGCGGTGCCGGGAGCGGGGTTTGGCTTCAAATAAAAGCGGATGTAACCGGAAAAACATACAGAACGATGAAGATCAAATCATCGGCTGCGCTTGGTTCTGCCCTGCTTGCCGCTTACGGCATGGAAAAATGTCCAATGGGAGATCTCGTGGATCATTGGGTTGAATCGACGGATACATTTTATCCGGACCGGAACAGACATGACTGGTATTCCCGGCTCTTTGGGGAATACAAAAAACTGTACGAACTTCTCAAAACAACGTTTCACACTCAAGCTCTACTTAAAGGAGGAGAGGAAAAGCAATGCGTAGGATGAGCAGGATTTTTCGAAACGACGGGAAAACGGTAATTGTAGCGATAGATCATGGGTCCGCATTACAGGTTCTTCCGGAGCTTAAAAAAACAGGAGAAAAAATCAGGGCCATTGCAGAGGGAGGCTCCGATGCGTTTATCGTCAACTATGGTACCGCCCTGTGTTACCGGGAGGAACTTAAGAGTACCGGCTTAATACTGCGCCTGGACGGAGGGAGCTCGGTATTGAGTGAGAACCCGGGAGGAGTCTTACTTTATCAACTGGAAGATGCTCTTAAAATCGGTGCCGATGCAGTCGCGGTCATGGGATTTCCCGGTGCTCCGAACGAGGAGGAAACTTTGGGAAACATTGCCTGCCTGGCGGCTAAATGCCGTGAATGGGATGTGCCGTTAATTGCAGAAATGCTTCCCGGCGGTTTTGCTCCGGAACCGGCCAATACGGTGGAGAACGTGAAACTGGCAGCCCGCATCGGCGCGGAATTAGGGGCTTCCGTAATAAAAACGACCTTTTCCGGTACAGCGGAAGAGTTCAGGGAAATTGTCGAAGGGTGTTTTGTCCCGGTAGTCATCCTGGGAGGAAACCATACAACGGATTTACAAGGGTTGTTCCAGGTCGTCCGGGGCTCGATCGATGCCGGCAGTGCGGGAGTGGCTATAGGACGCAACATATGGAAGCATGAAAGGCCCGGAGCCGTGACCAGAGCCCTGGTCAGTATCGTGCATGAGGGTAAGGGATACCAGGAGGCTCTCCGGCTGATTGGATAGCCGGATGAAAACCCGGGTCTTGAAAGGAGAACGTATATGAAAGCAGCTGTTGTCGAAGATGTGAAAACTGTTACCGTAAAGGAAGTTAACAAACCGGAACCGGCACCCGGAGAAGTTCTTATCCGTATTGAATACTGTCTTCTCTGTACATGGGAGCAACGAATTTATTCCGGCCTGTCCGGCGTCGGCCTGCCCTTTATCCCGGGGCACGAAGCTTCCGGCATTATCGAAAGGATACCGGATGAAACGGTAACCGGTTTCAAGGTGGGTGACAAAGTAGCCTTCAAAACCCTTGATCACTGCGGTCACTGTTCATACTGCTACCAGGGACTCGATAATCAGTGTACAGGAAAAGCAAAAAAGCGTTTATATAAAGGGATACCCGGAAGCGGTGGACTCGCTCAATATATTACCCTCCAGGTGGAGCGGGTGTTTTCGATATTCAACGACATCTCTCTCAAAGATGCCGCATTTACGGAGCCCCTGTCCTGCTGCATTCACAGCGTTAAACGGAGCGGCATCAACTTAGGTGATACGGTTGTCATCTTCGGTGCAGGCATCATGGGACAGATCCATGGGATTCTCGCCCTGCTCCAGGGGGCAAGAACGGTTATCATCGAACCTGTTGAAGCCCGGCGCAGTCTTGCACGAAAACTCGGAGCTCATATATGTATAGATCCGTTTCAGGAAGATGTTGTTGAAACCGTAAAGGAACTTACCCGGGGTGAAGGGGCGGACGTTGTTTTTATCACGACAAACATGCCGGACCTCGTCGTTACCGGGCTGTCCGTTGTACGCAAGACCGGCCGGATCGTACTGTACGGTTCATTTCACCCGAACAGGGAACTGCCCATGGACCCCAATTCAGTTCACTACTCGGAAGTTGTCATAACCGGGTCATCCGGTCCGGCAACATCTGATTTTCTCCAGGCTTCCAGGATGCTCTCTTATGGAATTGTACCGACAAAAGATTTCATCTACGACATCTTTTCCCTGGAAGAAATAGACGAGGCTTTTAAAGCGGCCCTTCTACCGGACAGCTACAGGGCTGTCGTAAAGCTGCATACATAATAAGGAGGTAAAACCATGTAACATGAGAACATTAAAAAAATGGAATTCAAAATACAATAAATTCAAGGAGATTAAAATGAAAAACACATGTATCATTTTTCTGGTTCTTTTTCTGACCATGTCCCTTGCACTATTCGCAGGGGGGAAACAGGAAGAACCCATGGAGAAACCCGCAGTACAAGCCGAAGAACCGGCGCCAGCGGCTAAGCCGTATGAAGGGAAAGTTATCCGTCTTGCTGCCCAGGGAGACCAGTTCGCCCCCTACATGAAAGTTTTGAGTGAGCAGTTTGAAGAAAAAACCGGGGCCAGGGTGGAAGTAGATATCCTCGGGTACGTGGAGCTTATGCAGAAAATCACTCAGGATTATGCAACCGATACGAACCAGTATGTCCTGGCTACGGTTGATATTGTATGGACCGGTGAGTTCGCAGAGAAAGGATGGACTGTTGACCTGTCATCGCTTATTAAAAGAGATGAGGCGGAAATAAATACGGATGATATATTACCTGTCATGTGGGCCATGGGTACATGGAAAGATAAAGTGATCGCTTTTCCCATGTCCGGCTACGCCAATAATCTTATTTATAATAAAGCCTATTTCGAGGACCCGGAAGAGCAAAAAGCGTTTAAAGCCGAATACGGGTATGAACTGAAACCGCCTACAACCATGGATGAACTGGCAGATGCCGCGGAGTTCTTTACCAGACCCGATGAGAACCTGTATGGACTGGTGGCAAACGGCGCCAGGGGACCTGCTGTAGCCCAGGACTGGATGGAGTATATGAGAGGTTTCGGCGGTCAAATCGTGGATGAATCGGGCAATGTTACTGTAAACAGCCCGGAGTGCCTGGCCTCCCTCGAGTTTTTTGTTGATATATTTGATAAGTGGGCGCCTCCCGGGGCAATAGGATACTGGTGGGATGACCGGGAAACCTCGTACCGGACAGGTCAGTCGGTTATGCAGTCCAGTTGGAGTATTGCCCGGGCAGGATATGACGATCCCTCCATCTCGTTAGTTGCCGGGAAAACCGGTTTGGCAGTAACACCCACCGTTCCCGGGGTCAACGCACTTTACGGTATAGGAGGCTGGGGTATCGGCATCAATGCGGATTCTTCGGCGGAAGAACAGGAAATCGCCTGGGAATATATCAAATGGATAACCAGCCCCGAAGCACAGAAGGAATGGTTGCTCAACGACGGGCAGCCTATACGCCGTTCCACCGTGACAGACCCGGAGTTGAACGGAAAAATGCCGTGGCTTAAAGAGATGCTGAAAGCCTATGAGAACGGGGATGGGGATTACCGGCCCCGGAATCCACAGGCATCGGAAATCCAGAATATACTCGGACTTCGGATTAACCAGGCCATAACACACGAATTAACGGCAAAAGAAGCTCTGGATAAAGCTGCCGAGGAGATCGGTGCATTATTTTAACAAAAACGTAAACACAAAAGAAATCAGTACATAAGGGTCGGCCGGATTTTTTATCCGGCTGGTCCTTATCTGTTTGAACAAAAAGGATATGCCAATGCGGACATTACAGAAGCGGCTGAGATTTGATGGTAAAAATTCGTTAATAATGTTCCTCATTCCCATCACCCTTTATATGATCCTGTTTTTTTTGTATCCGATTGCTTATGAAATCTATATCAGCTTCTTTGACTATGATCTGGGAAGTCCGAAAGAATTCATCGGCCTGCAGAATTATATGATGATCGGGAAGGATGATCAGTTTATCGGATCCCTTGTAACAACAGCTATATTTATAACTTCTTCCGTACTCTGCGAATTCGTTTTGGGATTATGTATTGCTATCCTGTTAAACAAAGAGAGCAGGGCAATGGATTTTATAAGAACGGTTATACTCATCCCTACGGTTTTTACACCTTTAGTTGCAGGACTGGTCTGGAAGGCATTGTATCATCCCGACCTGGGAATAATCAGTTACTATTTACGGCAACTGGGAATAGACATCGGACGGGGTCTGACCGTTGAGAGGTCCACGGCCCTTTTTGCCGTCATTATCGTCGATATCTGGGAATGGACACCTATGATGGTAATAATCCTTCTGGCGGGTTTAAAAAGTTTGCCTGTTGAACCGTATGAAGCAGGAAGGATAGACGGCGCTTCGAAGTGGCATCTGTTCCGGTATATAACGGTGCCCCTTCTCCGCCCTACTTTTACCGTGGCATTACTGATTCGGACACTGGACGGCCTCAAGGTCTTCGATATCATATTCGCCATTACACGGGGAGGACCGGGAACCGCGACTACCGTATCCAATCTGCGCATATACGAGGTTGGGATGCAGAATATGGAGATAGGTTATGCATCAGCACTCTCCAACGTTATTTTACTTATCGGGATAGTTACCGGTATCCTTTTCATAAAGATTCTTTACTCCAAAAAATATGGAGGTATAAGATGAAAAGTCTTCAATATAAAAAAAGGAGCATCCCGGTAGTGGATATCCTTCGGATACTGGCCATCGCTGCAGTCATCTGTTTTTTTGTTTTCCCTGTTCTCTGGCTGGCATTAACCTCCCTGAAAACCAAGATACAGATGTTCACGCTCCCCCCCCGCCTGCTGTTTAAGCCCACTCTGGAAAATTTCAGATACATTTTTTCAACTATGCCCATATCCAGGTGGACATTAAACAGCATCTCTATTTCCCTTGGTACAATGGCACTGTCACTTCTGCTCGGCGTACCTGCAGGTTTTGCCTTCTCCCGCCTAAAATTCAAAGGGATACATCTTCTCCTGATGTTCATCCTGTTAACCAGGGCACTGCCTCCTGTTATCATTGTTCTCCCCTTCAGAGTGCTCATGCATTCTCTCGGAATATTCGGTACAAGAACGGCTGTCATTCTGCTGGATACGGTGTATAACGCGGCGTTTACGGCCTGGCTCATGTCGGGTGTTTTTGAGAGTATTCCCGTTGATCTGGAGGAGGCCGCGATTATCGACGGATGCACCCCGATTCAGGCTTTCTGGAGAATCGCCCTCCCCTTAAGTAAACCGGGGCTGGTTACCTGTACCCTTTTCACCTTTATATTCTCCTGGAACGACTTTCTCTTCGCCCTTACCCTTACCTCCCCTCCTACAGCCACCCTGCCTCTGGGAATGCTGAGTACATTCGGACAACTCAGTGTTGGATGGACAAACATGGCGGCAATGGGAGTATTCGCTGTTTTTCCGGTTGTACTCCTCTCCCTTATACTTCAGAAGCATTACATCAGCGGATTGACATTTGGAGGTATCAAATGAGTAAACCCATCGCCATTTCCGAACTCACTTCGCCTGAAGCGGGGGCGGTATTGAAATCAACAGCCTTTTGTATCCTTCCCCTGGGCTCCCTGGAACAGCACGGTCATCATCTTCCGTTATCCACCGATACGCTTATAGCCGCCGGTTTGTTGGAGCACCTTGTAAAGGAACTGAAAGGTAGAATGACCTTTACGGTTCTCCCCTTCCTGCCGTACGGACGCAGTCCTGAACACGGCGGGTTTCCCGGTACGGTCACCTTGTCCAGAAATACCATGGTAGGCGTTCTCATGGACATCTCGGAATCCCTGGCAAGGCATGGGGCAAAACGGCTCCTCATTGTAAACGCCCACGGGGGAAACACGTCGGTAATTGGCAGCTGCCTCATGGACATATGGGAAAAAAGCGGTATTAAACCGTACGTGTTTGAAATATACGGAAGCGAGACGGTCCGGAAAACCGCAGCCGAGCTTGATTTCCACGCCGGGGAGGTGGAAACCTCCATGATGTTGTACATGTATCCGGAGAAAGTGAAAAAAGGGGCTTATCCGGCTTCATGGAACTATCCGAAAGGGGATCTTGCCCGCAGGCGCCTCCATCTTCCCTGGAAGGCCGAAGAGTTTTCCCCCGCAGGGGTCATCGGAGATCCCAGGAGGGCCGGTGCAGACCTTGGCCGGGACATCATTGAAAGCCTGACGAAGGAACTTAGTGAATTGCTTACAGCGGTGCTGAGCTGATCATAGTTCGGATGAAAGGGCTGACTGTATATCACAATGTAACGGTTTTAGAGGGCACATCTTTGCAGGTCCGGGATAACGCTTTTCTCGTTATCGAGGATAATCTGATTGTCGAAATCGGGTCCGGTTGTCCTTACGAAGGGAAGGACTTAGGCGGCGCCCTTGTATTTCCGTCATTTGTTGACGCTCACACCCACATCGCTGATTCCGTTGTCAAGGATGGGGGAATCGGGCTTCCAACTGAAGAGGCGGTAAGTCCTCCTGACGGCCTTAAGTATCGCTGTTTACGGGAATTATCTGCCCGGGAATTAAAGGAGAGTCTCTCCTCCGCCATCGATGAATTATTGATAAACGGTATCACCGCTTTCGCGGACTTCCGTGAGGGGGGGGGTGATGGTGTTGCTGCGCTGAAAGAGGCAGCAGCAAGCAAACCCATTGAAGCGGTTGTATTCGGCGAACCCGACTGTCCCGTTGGCAGCGACAGGTATTTGACCGAAGCTGCCGCGCTTCTCGAGCTGGCTGACGGGATGGGTATCGGAGATATCGCCGGCTACAGCGAAAGCGCGCTATCGACCTTGAAGGAACTCCACGATAAAAAAGGGAAAAGACTGGCTATTCATGTTGGGGAAACAAATAATGCCCAGAAGAGATGCCTGAAAACGTGGGAAAAATCCGAAGTAGAGAGATCCCTGGAGTTACATCCGGATCTTTTTATCCATTTCACAAACCCTGTTTCCGGAGACCTGGATAGGGTCAAGGATCTCCGGATCCCCATCGTTTGCTGCCCCCGAACCAACTGTATTATCGCCGACGGAATACCGCCCCTGGGAAAACTCATAAAACTGGAGGTGCCTCTGGCCCTGGGTACGGACAACATGATGTTTACCAGCCCTGATATGTTTCGCGAGATGGATTGGTTTTCCCGTCTTGCCAGAGGAGAAAGCCGCCGCGCCGATGCTGTTGCCCCGCAAGAGGTACTTTCCATCGCAACCCTCGGCGGAGCACGCTCGTTACACCTTGAAAATCAGCTGGGATCACTGGAAAAAGGAAAAGTCGCCAGTTTTATTGCTTTGGATAAAAACTCCAGCAATCTCCGGGGAACCAGGAATATACATTCCGCCATTGTTCATCGAGCCGGCCCGGCGGATATTATACTGGTAGTTTCATGGGGACAGGAGGTCTTTAAAAAGTGAGAACTGATAGTCATCACTATACGGTTCCGTATATCCTGGTAGTTTGAGTTAGTATCCATGCACGTTCGCACTATTATTCACGACCACCTGGATTGTAGGGAAATATTGCGACAGACAGTGACCGCGATCGGGAAGAGGATCAGCGACCTATGGAAAACAGCATCGATATTTTCCAGAAGGTTTTCCGAATTCTTAATGATTTTCTCTATTTCATCCGCCAAAATCTCAGGGTTGGCGAAAAATGCTCTACAAGCCATCATAAACATTTTTTCTATGCCGGATTCTAAGTATAACTACGAGTAATTTTTGCGATCTTATCTCATAGATAATCCTGTAGTCAGAAAATCGATATCTGAATAAGCCACTGTATTTCCCTTTTAACTTTTTCCCGGAATAGGGATCTTTCGCAATCACTTCTTCGATAAGCTCGAATGCCTGCATCACTACTGAACGATCGAGTTTTTTCAATTCCTTAAGACAACGATTTTCGATTTCGATTGAATACATCTGATCAAAGGTCAAGTGCTTCTTTGGCCTTACTAATCGGTGTTGATTTACCACCGCTGCGTTCAAAGGCGAGCTCATAGTCTTCGATTTCTTCGAAATACTCTTTTAGAGCTTTGTTCACAAAATAACTTTTTTTTCGATTCGTATCCGCGGCAATCTTAGTGAGCTTGTCTGAGAGTTCTTCATCAATAGTGATACTGAGAGGTTTTGTAGCCATGAATGCCTCCTGCTATAGGATAAATATAATATGTATTATTTATATGATCAATTCTAATTGAGTCAATTCGTTTTTCACCTTGCTTCTCGCAAAATGGCACCGATCCTGAACTCCTCATATCCAGAATCACTCTTTCGAACACCAGATAAAGCGTATTTTGAAGAGGATGAATTATTTGTTATAGGTTTGTCGGAAAGATGATCGAAGGTGTCAGAGCGCTGATTGAGAACGGGCAATCTTGGTGCATATCGGTATATAACCGGAGTTACGGTCTGCTGTTCAACGCCGCGGTAATCTTTTCCAGAAGGGTGTCCGCATTACGATTTATTTCCTCTACTTCAACCGGTGTAATGTCATCGACATGAATACCGCAGCACACCAGGACCGGGACCTTCCCGGCGGAAGCCAAGCCGAAAGCCATTTCCCGGGCGATTGCGTCCTCCTTGTGAGTGGTCCGGGTGAGAACAGAAAGTGATACGCCGGTATTACCCGGTCCTTTCCGGCTGGTATAGGGTTCAGCCAGGGCTGCAGCACCTATGTGGGCTTCACCCCCGGTTACAGCCACCAGCAGGTGGTCTCCCATGGGGAGGATCCTGGCCTGGATACGGCAGCGTCCCTCTCCGGCCTCTAGAACAGGTACGTCCCATCTTTCAGGTTCCTTTCGTTTCATCTCCCCACCGTTTTATAAGGTTGTGTTCGATGCCGAACTGATCCAGGATTTTGCCGACTGTGTGGTCCACCAAGTCTTCTATGGTCTTCGGACGGGTGTAGAAACCGGGGATCGCCGGAAGCACCGACACCCCCAGACGGGAGAGCTTGAGGAGGTTTTCCAGGTGGATGGCGCTTAAAGGGGTTTCCCGTGGAACGATGATAACCTTCCGTTGTTCCTTAATTGAAACATCGGCGGCACGGATGATGAGGTTGGAGGAAAATCCGCATGCGATTCCAGCCACTGTTTTCATGCTGGCAGGCACTATGATCATCCCTTCCGCCGGGAAAGAGCCGCTGGAAATGGCAGCGGCCATGTCCTGGTTGTCATAACAGGCGTGGGCCATGGCAAGAATGTGTTCCGGTACGTAGTCCGTCTCTATCCGTATGGTCTCCTTAGCCCATTCACTTAAGACCAGGTGTACCTCGATACCAGGGGTATCCTTTAGCACCTCTGCCAGGCGGATTCCGTATACCGCTCCTGACGCACCTGTTATGCCGACGATAACAACTCTTCCCATGTCAGCTCATCCTCCGGCAATAATGCTGAATAGTTCAGTACACTCTTCCGCCGAAGCAGGCCTTGGATTGTTCCTGATGAGAAACATATCGGCAGCACTCTCACCGAACACATGCAGGTCTTTCCTTTCTTTAAAGGCTTGGCGGACCTTTTCCAGCTCCCCGGAAAGCCCTATGTCGTCAAGGAGCCGGTGAACCAGCTTTAGCGAAAGCTTAGCTGCATCTTCTTCCTTCATTCCACCGGTATCACCACCCAGGAGTTCCGCGATTACGGCAAACCTCTTATACCGGGCCGAAAGGTTATACTCCATCCCGAAGGGAAGAAGCACGGCATTTGCCAAACCGTGGGCAAGATGCATGAAGGAACATACCGGCCCGGAGAGAGAATGAACGATCCCCAGCCCGGCCTGATCCATGGCAATACCTGCCAGGGTACTTGCCATAGCCATGTTTTCCCTGGCCTGTAGATCCGATCCATTTTCTACCACCTTACGGAGATTACCGCCTATGAGACGAATCGCCGACACTGCCAGGCTATCAGTTATGGGATGTGTGTTTTTCCCGACATATGCCTCCACCGCATGGGTCAGGGCATCCATACCGGTTGTGGCTGTCAGAAACCCGGGCAGGGAGACCATCAGCTCCGGATCGATAACCGCGATTTCAGGGAAGATCTCTCTCTTTTTGATCCCCTTTTTCGCATTTCTGCTGGTGATAACCGCAACTCCCGTTACCTCGCTCCCTGTTCCCGCAGTTGTGGGTACTGCAATCAAAAGAAGCGGAGGCTTGGTAAAAGGTTTATTATTCCACTGGTAGTCTTCTAACGGTCCTTCATTGGTAACCATGGCACAAGCCGCTTTAGCGGCATCAAGGGGACTCCCTCCTCCCAGGGCAACAACCTGGAAGATACTGTTTTCCTTCAAATAAGCGGTGAGCCGGTTAACTGTCTCTTCGTCCGGGTTCGGTGTGATGTCGCTCGCGACCTTCACCGGGAAACCGGCGCCGTTTAAGACAGATGTTACTTTTAGTACGATATCCGAATCTGCGAGGCCCTTGTCTGTTACCAGGAGAGTGTTTTTCCCAGGGACTAAAAATTCCGGAATCCTGTTATGAGCCCCTGGTCCTGAAATGATTTCCGTAGGCATTCCGAATGTTGTAATTGATCCTTTCATAGTTCCTCCCTTACGATTCTTCCCGGTAGGGACTTAAATCCACCGAGGGATATACAAC
This sequence comes from Spirochaetota bacterium, assembly GCA_024274705.1. Lineage (GTDB taxonomy): Bacteria > Spirochaetota > Spirochaetia > SPDA01 > JAJSAL01 > JAJSAL01. The sequence continues at coordinate 19,557 of JAJSAL010000041.1, read as the reverse complement.
TTTTTTCAGGTCCTTCTTCGTTTCCCAGAGGGTGGCGTCGATACCCATTTTCGTCTGCACTCCCCGTTCATCGCTGGCCGGATCCAGTTCGTGCCCCTGGGCGTTGGGGATGATAAATACATCTTCCCTGGGATCGATCCTGTTCGCCAGGGCCCAGAGCACATCCGCGGGATTGTATATATCCACATCGGTATCCAGCACTACGACAGTCTTGATATTCACATGGGAGACCATGGCGGCCATTGCTGCGTTTTTCGGTTCCCCTTCGTTCTTCTTGTCCATGGAGATAAGGGCAAGGAATCCAGCACCGTACGGAGGAATATGGACGTTCTTAACGTTTTTCGACACGTAGGTTGTGTACTTTTTTAATACAGGTTCCCGGGAAAGGACGTTCCCTAAGTTGATGTGTTCGTGAGACGCTCCATTCAGGGTCTGCCAGATAGGGTTGTTCCTGTGGCATACCGCTTTTACCTGGAACACGGGGCTCTTCCACAGAAGCCCGTAATGTCCGGTGAACTCCGCGAGGGGACCTTCATCGTCCCGCACTCCCGCCAGGATCTCTCCTTCGATGACGAACTCCGCGAAAGCGGGCACCAGCAGATCAGAGGTGTGGCACCTGGATACCTCTATGGGTTTGCCCCGAAGCCGGCACGCAAGTTCAAGTTCATCCAGGTCCGTCCGGATACCCGCAGCCATCATGATAACCGGGTCCACTCCAACGGCGACGGCAATGGGTAGGCTTTTCCGCTCCGATTCCGCCCTGTCGAGGAATTCTTTCAGATGCCTCCATTCGTTGATCATCACCCCGGTTCGGTTTTTCTCTTTTATATGCATCCGCTGAAAGGAGACGTTCTGCCTGCCGCCGCCTAAGGCCCTGGAGATGGTAACTCCCGCAGTGATAAAAGGACCTCCGTCCTCAGGAGCATGGATGGGAATAGGAATTGTGGACAGGTCCACTTGGTCGCCGGTGAGAATATTTTCCTTAAAAGCCGGATTTTCCACCTCTTCAGGTTTTATCGTTTCCTTACACGCCAGGGCTGCTTCCACACGGTCCGACACCTCTTCCACCTTACAGCCCAGTGCCAGCGCAATCTTCCGGTGGTCCGAAAGGAGTCCCCCGGTAACATGAATGCGGTGTCCTTTTACGTTGGCGAAATAGGCTGCTTCCCCACCTTTCCGCTCCAGTGAAGCTATGACTGACCCTATTTCGTGTTTCAGGTCAACTTCCTTTTTTATTTCGAGAAGCTCCCCGTTACTTTTAAGTACCTTAAGGAATGAGCGCAAATCATGTATCATACAGATCCTCCGAATATGACATCCATTTCCGCATCATCGATATCCCATTGAAGATCGAAAGGGGGAAGTTTTTCCTCTTTGAAAAATGCAGGTATCCGGTCATCCTTTTTATCGAAACCGGCAGCCAGGTTGAACTTCTTTTCCAGCAGGATGGTCTCATTCCCGATCCTCCCGAGATAATCCGGCGGGAGGTCGAGACCGTACAGACCGTTCAGCATTGCGATTACTTTATCGCCATGCATGGCAGTAGCGGCCAGGAGGAATGCGCACAAGCCGAGCACATCGTAAGAGGCCCGGCTTACCTGCATCTTCCGGGACGTTTCCACCTGGTCCTTCTTGTCGTGATGGTCCACCGGCATGTACACCGTAAGGCCTGCGGTATGGTCCGCTCCCATGGGGGAGGTGGCATAGGTGACGCCTGTCCCCTTTACCCCCCTGGGATCATACCCGGACATGCACTGGTTCTTCACCACCGGGGCCCTGCGGACATTCAGCACTTTTGCCGTAATACCGGTACCCATACCTATAAGGAGTCCCAGCCAGCCTCCTTCAGGCACTTCATGTACTGCTCTGATAAAATCCCCGGCTTCACCGAACCGGAGGAGTCCGGCTTCCGCCATCACTCCCAGGGCTCCGCCGGTTTCGATGGTGTCCAGGCCGTAATCGTTGCAGAGATAGTTAAGATGAGCGATGACATCCAGGTCCCCGATACCGAGATTAGATCCTAAGAGACTTATAGTCTCGTACTCCACGGGTCCTACCACCTCTTTTCCTCCAGCGTCCACATAAAGGTTTGAACACTGGATGATGCACACGCCCATGCAGGACTCGCTGTTGGTCCCATCCCCTCCCCGGGAAAGGATAAGGTCATGGAGGGTTTCCCCTGATATCTTTTCTGCATCCTCGAACTGGCCCCGGGTAAAATTGCAGGTAGGAAGGGCACCCAGCCGCTGGGCATCCATGACGGTTGATGCCGTACCGTACTCCCGGAGTACCTTGATCCGTTCGCTCTCTTTCACGATCCGGTGAAACTCCCGCCGTGCATCTTTGAAGGCCGCTGATTCCGCCCCGGCGGGCTTATAGCTGCCTTTTTCCCTGATCAGAATCGCCTTGATCCGTTTCGAACCCATGAGGGCGCCCAGGCCGCCCCGGGCAGCGACCCTTCCGGGACGTCCGAACCTGTCATTTATTGCGATTGATGAATTCAAATACTGTTTTTCCCCGGATGGTCCGATGGTGATGGTGCTGTACCCTTCACCGAAATCCTGCACCAGTTTTTTTCGGAGATCGTAGTTGCCGAGTCCTGTGTAATCGCAGGCATCGATAAACTCGACATGGTCCTCTTCTATTTTAAGCAGATACCAGCTGTTCCCGTTAAGCTGATTTTCCAGGATCATCCCCCGTAAGCCCAGCTGTGCCAGGGCGTCCGCCGCCGTCCCTCCGCTGTTGCTCTCTTTGACGCCGCCGGTTAAGGGACTTTTCCCCCCGATAGAAAGCCGTCCGGCGCTGGAAATTCCCACACCTGCCAGGGGACCGTTACAGATAATCAGCTTATTCTCCGGCCCCAGGGGATAACACTCTGCAGGAACCTCGTCCCGGAGTATCCTGGCGATGAATCCCCTGCCTGCGACTGCAGTAAAATACTCCGGCAGTCCTTCATACTGAAAACTTTTGTTGTTGCAGTCGATTCGTAGTATGTTCATAAACTTTCCACCCTTAGATTATTGTTTCATGATGTTCCCGATACGTTTTTCTTGCAGACATAACGGCGAACGTCCTGCCCGTTGTCAAGGGAAAAATCCCGCATCACCCCCCGGAAGTGGCGACAAAAAGGTACACCTCATCATCATCGGACAGAACAGAATCCGCATCTTCCTGCCCGAAGCGACCGCTCCGGACGACCCTTACATAAGATTGGAGTTCACCCTCGTCCGTATACAGATACCGGGTGAATTGTTCACCATAGGTTTCTTTAAGCCGGAGGAGAAGATCTCCAAGGGTGCACCCCTCATGAAGTGTTACCGTTTCGTTACTGCAGCCTGTCAGGTCCCTGATAAGATTGAAATACTTTACTGTCACCGATACCTGGCGGTGCTTCATTTCCATTTTCGAAGCAGGGTGAGATTGACCAATTCCGGGTGGAAGGTGATCTTGCCCAGGCAGATGACACGGTCAAACACACTGTAGGAGGTTTCCTGCCACTGCATTACCGGCAGGCCCTTGCCAAGACAGAGCTTTTCCGAAACCACGTTATCCACGACAGACGGTTTGAAAGCAATAATGGTATTAGCCACTTCCTCTTTTGAAAACAGGTTAAGGAGTTCCACAAAACTGCTTTCCGGTACGTTTTTTTTATCCCCGATATCTTTTCGGAGCACCGATTCTTTGATGAAGTTCTGGGAAAGTATCGCAGCCTTTGCATCCGCGCTGTAGATGCTTTCTACGTACAGATACCGCTCATTTTCAGTCTGCTCAGGATCTTCCAGACCGAAAGGTTCCAGGTTCCTGACCCACTCCTGTTCGGACCTGGCAACATCGGCCTCGTATCCCCCATCTTTCAGGAGGGCCTTAAAATCGGAAAACCGGTCGATCTGCATCTTTGTCCCCAGGGTACTTCTGTGAATCAGGTTTCCCAGACCGTGCTGCTTTGTAATAATCCCCTCCCTGTGGAGGGTAATAAGGGCTTCACGTATGGTGGTCCTGCTGATGCCTAAAGACTCCGACAGCACTGCTTCCGAAGGCAGTTTGCCGCCGGGAAAGGAGTCTTCATTGACCAGCTCCATGATGGCTTCTTTTGCCATGACATAGAGAGGAGAGGTCTGGGATTTTATAGGTCTGCTCATCATACTTCTCAAATGGTATTGGATAGTGCCGGTCCTGTCAAGAAAAACAGGAGGGGAAGACCGGGAAGTCCGGCTCATCGCCTTCGTACACCACCGGAATTCTGTCGCCGGATATCAGCCCGACATTTTTTTTACAGCCAGGGCTACCCTCTCCCCCAGCATTCTTGCCTGGTTCAACCCTGTTTCGTCTTCCAGGAGGGCCTCAAAGGTTCCTCCATTGCTCCACCCGGTGGCTCCGTTGTACTGAGGAGCCCCCATGGTAGCGATGGTGATCCCCATGGTGGAATAGAAGTTATGAATTCGCAGAATGGTAAATTCCTGCCCACCGGAACGTGCCCCGCCAACTGCCAGGGCACCTCCTACCTTGTTGTAGAAAAATTTGTAATCTTTCTGTAATACCATCCACACCGCTCGGAAACGGTCGTAAAATGCAGCCATCTGGCTGTTCACGCCCATCTCATACACAGGCGAACCGAACACGTACCCGTCAGCCTGGTAGAACACATCGTACAGGGGGGTCATACCGTCTTCCCAGATTGCACACCTGTCCATATTCTCCCGGATACACTTGTCGCAGTGGATACAGGGGTTGATCTTCCGGTTTCTCAGCGAAACCAGCTCTGTATCCATCCCCATTTTTTCCGCTTCCTCCAGGGCGAGTTTTACCATGTACTCTGTCCCTGATTTTTTTCGCGGGCTGCTGCTCACGCCCAGAATTCTTGCCATACCACACCTCTTATACACCGGAATCTTCCGGGTCCGTGTTTGCTACCGCCATTTCCATGACCGGTATTTATTTTTTATACTTCCTGACTTTTGTGCCAGATCATCAGCCGTTTTCTGTCCGTCTTTAATAACCATTTCCTCATCTGCGGAAAGGAGCTTGCCGTCTTCCATCACAATATTGCCGTCGATTACAACCGTTTCCACATTCATCTGCGAACCGGTATATACCAGTGCAGACACGGGGTTGAAAACAGGGGTGGATTTTGCGGAGCGTGAAGGATCGTAAATAAAAAAATCCGCCTTCTTTCCGGCTTCAAGGGAACCGATCTCATCTTCCATGCCGATAGCTTTTGCCCCGTCAATTGTAGCCATCTCCAGCACCGTTTCGGCGGAAATCGCAACAGGGTTCATGGTAGCCACTTTGTGAAGGAGGGCGGTGGTTTTCATGACCTCTATCATATCCTGAGAATTATTGCTCGCCGCACCGTCGGTTCCGAGTCCGACGGTAATTCCCTTCCCGAGCATCTGTGTAACCGGTGCGATACCTGAAGAAAGATACATGTTGCTCACCGGATTGTGGGATACCTTAAGATCATTCGCCCGGGCCATGTCAATGTCCTTTCCGGTGAGATGAACACAGTGGACCATCAGGACGGCGGGACCGAGAATGTTCAGTTTCCCGAGTACTTCCACATCGGGTAACCCGTGGAGTTTTTCAGATGCGGCCCTGTCAAAAGGGGTTTCGGAAATATGAACGGTAAACCCGGTCCCGTATTCACAGGCGATAGACCAGGTGAGTTTCAGCAGGTCTCCGGTGATCGACCATATAGCAGCCGGGGCGAGCCAGACACTAACCCTTCCGTTCTCGGTGGCATGGTATTTCCGCACTAACCGGAGTACATCTTTCTCAATCGTTCGGCTATCCTGCATTATTCGTGGATCAACACCGAACTCTTCACCTGTATTCATCATGCCGCGCCCCAGGATTCCCCGGATTTTCAGGGTCCGGAAAGCCTCTATAACACCGTCGGAAAGTCCCTGCATGGAATGGGGATACATATAATCAAGTACAGTTGTTGTTCCGCTTCGTATTCCTTCAACACATCCGAGCATGGCTGCGGCATACACATACTCCGGAGTCAGATGCGCGGCGCTGGGAAACGTCATGGTGGCAAGCCAGTCTGCAAGGGCCATATCGTCCCCTAAACCTTTAAGCAGGGTCTGGAACAGGTGGGTGTGGGTGTTGATGAGCCCCGGGAAAACTATTTTCCCGGCGGCATCGATTTTTTTCCGGACATCTTTGAATTTCGATGCAATCATTTCCGCGGGACCGATCTCCGCAATCCTGTTCCCCTGAACAGCGATGGAATGATGCTCCAGGATTTCCCGTTCCTTATTGACTGTAACGAGAAGACCGTTTTCTATTAATACATCCATGTATCCTTCCACTTAGAAATAGGAAATTATCGACATGTCGATTAAATGGGGGTGGAACAGAATTTCATTGTAACATATCTGCTGATCATGAATATCGAGAAAAACCTCGTCCCAGGTGACAAAGGGGGTGTTTTTTTCTACCTGAAACAGCTCTTCTCCCTGTTTATCGAGAGAAGCCCGGATCCATGAAACCGCATAGGTGAATGAAATTCCGCAGAGCTCCTTAAGATCATCGTTGAAATTAAGATTCGGAACATTTGAATCAAAGGAGTGTGCTACCCGGGACATGGGGACTTCCACCCTGCACAGAATGACCGGTGCTTCGTCTGCATAATACGTTCTGACATACGCATACACATCCTCACCTGCATACCCGGGTACCCGTTTGATCATGCAGGCCGAGGGGGAACGAACCTCTGCTTTTCCCTGCAGTACCGACACACGATACCCCTGCTCCACAAGAAGTGATAAAAAATCGGTCATTTTGTGGATACGCATCTTCAGCCGGCTTACCATGGGCCTGCCGAAAACGCCCTTCCCCTGGACCCTGGTAATTAAATCACCGGCAATCAGCTCTGTTATCGCCTGCCGGACCGTTGCCTTGCTGGCACCCATCTTTGCAGCTATGATCTCCTCGGTATCCAGCTTGTTGTGTCCTGGTCTCATGCGGCCGATCATATCCTGGAGATGCTTCTTGATGATCTGGTATTTATGAATCTTTTTTCTTCTCGGGTTCATCACTTCCTTCATACCCCGCGGCGATTATCTCTGTTGCCCGGCTGTTTGTTCGTGTTTATAACCTGCCATCATCAATCCGATCTCTTCGATGGTTGCCACCCTGGGGTCAACTACACCCATTATTTCACCGCGGCACATGACGGCTAGCCTGTCGGAGATATTGATAAGCTCTTCCAGTTCCGTCGAGATATAGAGAATTGCGGTTCCTCTATCTCTCGCTTCTATAATCCGTTTATGAATATACTCGACCGCTCCCACATCCAACCCCCTGGCTGCGTGCATGGCTGCTATGATAACCGGTTCACTATGCAGTTCCCGGGCAAGAATCAGTTTTTGCTGATTCCCACCGGAAAGACCGGATACGGGCACATCGATCGATGATGTCCTCACATCAAAGCGCTTCACATTTTCACGGGTGTGTTTCCGGATAAAAGGCCAGTTTATCCAGTTCCTCTTCGAATGAGGAGGGATATAATAATCGTTGGATATGAAATTCTCTTTGATATTAAGATCGAGCACCAATCCCCTGGCATGTCTGTCTTCAGGGATATGGGCCAGTCCCATTTCAAGGATGGAACGGGGGTCCTTTCCCGCAATATCTTCGCGATTGAGAGTTATTCTTCCTTCCACGACCCTCCTCAAGCCGGTTATCACTTCCAGGAGTTCGCTCTGCCCGTTCCCATCCACACCCGCAATGCCTAATATCTCCCCTTCCCTGACTGTTATACTGACATCCTTTAGGGCTTCCAGGCCTTTATTATTTTTCGCGTAAACATGTTCGAGTGTAAGGACTGCATCACCGGCGCAGCATGCCTTCTTATCGATGGAGAAGGAGACATCCCTACCGACCATAAGCCTCGCAAGCTTTTTCTTTGAAAGCTCCCTGTTGTCCAGGGTCTCCACCAAACGGCTCCGCCGCAGGATGGAGATCCTGTCACTGATCCTGATAACCTCGTCTATTTTATGACTTATGAAGACAACGGAGAAATCCTGTTCAATAAAAGTCCGGATCATTTTAAACAGCTCTTCCGTCTCCTTCAGCGTTAACACCGCGGTAGGCTCATCGAGAATGAGAATCTTCGCCCCGCGGAACAGCACTTTTATAATTTCAACCCGTTGTTCCTGCCCCACACTCAACTGCCATACCGGAACGAAAGGATCTATCTCCATTCCGTACTGCCCGGCAAAAGCGGTAATCTCCTCTGCCGCCTTTTTAATCTGAAGGAGGGGTTCACGATCGCGGCGGATTCCCAGTATGATATTTTCCGCGACGGTAAGCCTCGGTACCAGCATAAAATGCTGATATACCATTCCAATTCCTTTATAAATCGCATCTTTAGCGGATTCAAACACCACTTTCTCATTATTCAGAAAAATCTCCCCTGCGGTAGGATGGAGGACCCCGGAGAGTATATTCATGAGGGTGCTTTTGCCGGCGCCGTTTTCTCCAAGGATGGAGTGAACTTCCCCTTTTCTCAGGGTGAAATTGATGCCCTCATTCGCTGTTACACCGCCGAAAAAGATCTTGGTTATCCCTTTCATCTCAAGGATGTCACCCATGCTTATCCTCCCTATGTTTTCCCGCTTCTGAAGGGCTTTCCTGATGCGGCAGGAGCCTGGGAGCGTCCGACGAATCCCGCAAGCGCAAAAATTGTCAGAATATAAGGAACCATCATGAGAAACTGATACGGTACGGCACTGCCGATTGTCTGGATCTTGATTTGAACCGCGTCCCCTAAGCCGAAAACCAGGGCGGCCCCGAGAATTCCCCAGGGAGTCCATTTACCGAAAATTACTACAGCCAAAGCGATAAATCCCCGGCCGCTTACCATGTTTTCCGTAAAAAGACTTAAAAGCCCCAGGGAGAGAAATGACCCGGCTGCTCCGATCAGGAATGAGCCTGCGAGAATGGTCCCATACCGGACGGCGGACACATCGATCCCAGCGGTATCCGCCGCACGGGGATGCTCACCCACCGACCGTACTTTCAAACCAACGGTGGTCTTCATAAAAAACCATTGTATGATTGGTACTAACCCCAAAGCGAGATACACCGGCACCATCTGGCTGAACAATGCTTCACCGATAACCGGGATTTTGTTAAAAAGCGGAATAGAGACGTACTCGAAACCAGGTGCCCTGGCTGCCTGGCTCGTGACCCCGTAGATCAGCCGGTTCAACGTGGAAGTCAACCCAAGGGCGATAATATTAAAGGCTATACCGGTAACGATCTGGTTCGCTCCAAGTGTAACAACGATATATGCGAAAAGAATACCCACGATCATTCCCACGATTCCTGCAGACAGCATCCCCATCCAGGGGCTGCCGAAGAGCCTGGCGAAAAAAACCCCTGAAAAGGAACCTATCAGCATCATCCCCTCACAACCGATATTGACCACTCCGCTTTTCTCCATGAGCACCAGTCCCAGGGCGGCAATGAGGATCGGAGCCGCTGTACGTAAGTCGGTAGATAGAATATACGTAATAAAATCCACTGCCTTTTCCATGTCATGTCACCTCTTTTACCGCCGTACGTAATGGCCTCTTCCCGAACACTTTAACATTCTGTCCGATAATGACGAAAACGATTACCAGCCCCTGGATAACATAGATAACGGAGATGGGAACTTTCGCAAGCATCTGCATCCTGTTTCCTCCGGCTCTCAGGAACCCGAAGAGCATTGCCCCGAGGAAGATACCGAGGGGGTTGTTCAATCCCACCAGGGCAACGGCAATTCCGTCAAAGCCGTATCCCGGAGAAAATGCCTGCAAGAGTCTTCCCTGGATTGCAAGTATTTCCACGGCCCCCGCGAGTCCTCCCATACCGCCTGCGAGGAACATGGCGAGGAGCATGGTTTTCCCCGGTTTCATACCGGCGGCCCGGGCAGCCTCCATGTTGTGTCCTACCACCCGGATCTCATACCCCTGCCGCATCTTCCAGATGAAAAAGTAGTAGTAAATCAACGCGCCCACGGCGATGAGGAAACCGAAGTGCAGCCTTGTCCCGGGAATGATCCGTACCAGCGTGGCGGAATCGAGTATCCCACGACTTTCGGGCATATCCGCTACCGGTGATTTCATGGGACCGGTTACCAGGAAACTCACAAGAAATACGGCAATGTAGTTCAGCATTACCGTGGTAATGATCTCGTTTGCTCCGAACCTTACCTTCATCCATCCCACGAGCATCCCCCAGGCGGCGCCGCCCATAAACCCTCCCGTAATCGCAAAGGGAAGGTGGATGATCATGGGCAGTCCCGGAAAATTCGTACCGATGAGCGTAGCCATAATACCACCGATATAAAGTTGTCCTTCGGCACCGATATTGATAAGCCCCGCCCGGGCGGCAAAGGCGTAACTCAAACCGGTAAGGATCAGCGGGGTCATTTTCACCATGGTTTCCCCGATCGCGTTCCGGCTGCCGAAAGCGCCGTTTAAAAGTGCGCTGTACGCTTTCAGAGGAGATATACCAATGATCTTTATTACAAGGGCGCCTAACAGAAAGGCGACGAGGATGGAAGCCACCTGGATGACAACTCTTTCATACCGTGTATGAGCACCTGAAAAAAGCTTATTCTTAATCACACATATTCCTGATATTGACTTAAAAAAAAGGGGCGACAGGGCGATCAGATATCACTGATACACCCCGCCTCCCGTCTTAAGGTTAGAAATTATTCGTACTTGGAAACGTCGATAGAACCGTCTTTAAGGCCCGCAATTATATCATTAATTTTCTTTACCTGTTCCTTTGTCAGGTGGTCTTCGCTTTCGCGCAGGGGAGCCAGATCGACCGCTCCGTCGCCGAAACCGATCAGGTAATTCCCGGGAGAAAACGTTCCGCTTACAATATCACTTACCACAAGTTCATGACCCTTAGGCATATCTTCGGTAATACTTGTTAGCACAACAGGCCGGGCTTCCGGGACGGTTTCATACAAATCGCCGGAGCTTCCGATGACCCATCCGCCGTCTTCTTCAACAGCCTCGATAACTCCGTGGCTTGCTTCATCGGCATCGGCTACAATAATATCCGCGCCCTCCGAAATAAGTGATTTGGCCATCTCCTTTGCCTTTGCAATATCGGCAAAGTCACCGGTGAGGAGAAATTTCGCCTTGATGTCGGGATTGACATACTTTGCTCCTGCGAGAAATCCCTTCCCCTGGTTTACGATAGGGGGAATTTCCATACCGCCGATGTAACCGACAACATTACTTTTGGTAACAATAGCTGCAATCGCCCCCTGGGCAAAACCGCACTGGAAGTCGTATACGAGGAACGAACCGACGTTCGGCTCCTGGGCAATGTTGGTGCTGTTGATAATAAACACAACATCGGGATAGTCGGGAGCTACCTTTTTGGCGGAATCGCCGAACTCGAACCCGTGCCCGAAGATGATGTCATACCCGCTCTCGGCATATCCGCGGAATATCTCTTCATAATCCGACGCAGGGGTTCGTTCGGTGTATGCAATTTCTGCACCGAATACCTCTTCCTGATGTTTAAGAGAAGCGTACATCAGCGTGTTCCATCCGCCGTCATTGATAGGTCCCGGAAGCAATGCAGCGATTTTCAGGGTGTCCTCTCCCTTTCCGTCCTCTTTCTGTCCCCCTGCAAAGAGGGAAAAAGAAACCAGCAGGAGAATCGTGAGAACGACAAGAATCCTTTTCATACTCTAACTCCTTGTTTTTTTTGTAACAATATTGTAGCATACGATTTAGTATAAATCAATATAAATATACATTCATATTATAAAAGGTTGATTCATATGTATGAATATATTATAAAAGGCGGCCACCTTTTTCAAAAAGGAGTACAGGACCTCGCCGTGGAGGGTGGAAAGATAGCGGCGATAGGACCCTCCTTAAGGGGAACAGCCGGAAAGACGATAGACGCAGCGGGAAAAACTATTTTTCCCGGCTTTGTTGACGTGCATACCCATACGGACAAATCATTAACCAGCGGCCATGTTCCCAACACTTCCGGGACCCTTCACGAAGCAATAGAAAACATGGACCGTTATTTTGAAACCGCGGATGAAGAAGATATTCTCCGGCGTGGTATCGAAATGGTGGAGATGTCCATCCGTCAGGGGGTTTCCGGTATCCGGACTCACATCACCATTCAGCCTTCCACGGGAATGCGGATATGGAACGCCTCCCTCGAATTGAAAAAGCTCTTTCAGGAGATGATCACACTGCAGCTTGTCGTGTTCCCCGGGGCTGTGAAAAGACTCGAAAAGGGAGACCATGTGTATGAACGGACCGAAAAAATCCTTAAAACCGGGGCCGACGGTCTCGGCGGATGCCCGACGCTGAGCGAGGACCATGCAGTATTTACCGATACTCTATTCGATCTTGCAAAGTACTACGTTGTACCCCTGGACCTGCACGTGGATGAGAGTGATGATCCCGACGCATCGGCCCTTGAATACCTGGCGGAAAAGACGATAAAAGAGGGAATGGAGGGGAGGGTCACAGCAGGTCACTGTACTTCCCTGTCGGCGGTTCCGGCGAAGAAGGCATCGGAGATTATAAAGAAAGTGAAGGATGCGGGCTTGAATATCGTTACCCTTCCTGCGTGCAATCTCTATCTCATGGGAAGGGGTGACACTGTAAACCGGAGACGGGGGACCACCCGTATCAGGGAGTTCCTGGATGCCGGGGTGAATATCTCCCTGGCCTCGGACAACATCCGTGATCCCTTCCGGCCATACGGCAACGGCGATCTTCTTGAAGAAGCGCTGCTGGCAGCCCAGATTTTCCAGGCGGGAACAAGGGAAGCATTTCTTGAAACACTCCCCATGATCACCGGTAACCCCGCCCTTACCATGGGTTTAGACGATTACGGGTTACGGGAAGGAGCTTCGGCGGATCTGGTTATCATAGATACCCCCGACCCGTACAGCGCGGTCATCGACCAGGGTTTCAAATCCGTTGTCATGCTCAAAGGCAAGGTGGTGATCCAACGGGAATTAACTTTGACGTCGTATATTAGCCCCGCCGCTATGGGGAAGAAGTAGACCGTGCAGGACCAGCATATTACGCTGACTATAAACGGTGACACGTACTTTGTCACGATTGACAAACAATAAGACCCTGCGGGGGGAATAGTACCGGTGAATGTCAAACTGTCGCTTCTGCGCCGACGGTCTTAAACCGGGGCTATGGTCAACACCATCCGGGCCACCCTTTCTCCCACCCTCTTCGCATCTTCCAGGCCGGATTCATCCGTAAGGAGGCCTTCATATGATCCGGAGTGGCTCCACAGGGAAGCACCGCCGAACGCGGGAGTTCCCAGGTTGACAATCGTTACTCCCAGTGAGTTGTAGAAGTTCTGTATCCGTTCGATCGTGGTCTCCTGCCCGCCGTTTCTTGATCCGCCTACGGCAATGGCCCCGCCTATTTTATTGTAGAAGAATGCCCGGTCCTTTTTCAGCATGTTCCAGATGGGACGGAGACGGTCGAAGAAGACCGACAGCTGACCGGTTACAGACATCTTGTACACCGGGCAGGCGATGATATACCCGTCGGCATAGTAAAACGGATCATACATAAGCGTCATGTCGTCATCATGTACCAGGCACTTCCGGCTCTCCTCCCGGATGCACTTGTCACAGTGAATGCAGAACCCCATCTCCTTCGCCCTCAAAGTAATCAGTTCTGTTTCCACCCCGGTTTTTTCAACTTCCTTAAGCGCTTTCCGAAGGGCATACTCGGTTCCTGATTTCCCCCTGGGGCTTCCGCAAATTCCCAGTATTCTCGGCACGATCATCTCCTCCTGTAAAAACGGCTGAAATCGATGCTCTCACCTGCCAGGTCCCTGTTCGCCCGGGTGACAATACGCTCCAGCTCTTTTCGTATGTCATCCGGCAGCATACGGGGTTCGAAACCTTTTTTGAAGTCAGAGTAGAGATCCCTTGCCCGCTCCGGTAGCCCTTTAGCTCCCGCAGCTTCCCACTGTTCCCTGGACACGGAGTTGAACAGCTGCGGCCGGTATACCTCCCTGTAATGGCGGAGATTGTGCTCCTTGTCGATAAAGCTCTCCCCCTCGCCGATGGTAAGGATTTCTTCATAGTCCAGAGATTCTTCGTCGATTTCGAGACCTTTCCGGAGCTCTTTTACCATACCGATGATTTCATTGTCGATAATAAGCTGGAGGGGGCTGAAACGCTTGAACGTCTGTACCATACCGTGGTTCGCCAGGAAGGTAGCACCCGAAAGGGAGGAGGACATGGTAGCCATGACGATATTTGCCACCGATTCCATACCGGGCTTGAAAGAGTCGCTTCCTCCTCCGGTCACATTATAGTGAAGGCCGTACCCTTCCCGAATGAGCTGGGCGATCAGCATCCGGGTGTGGTTGGTACCGGGATTGGACTGGAGGGTATAAGTACTCATCATATCAAGCATAAGAGGCTGTACGGATATATAGCATGGGGTGCCGGGATTAACGCACTGGGTAAGGAGGGCGATACAGAGTGCCTGAGAAGCGCCCATCAGGGCTGTTCCGGCGGGGGTGATGGGAACATTTGCTCCGGCAGTACACAGGGAACCACAGGATATGGGCACTCCCAGTTCGGAGTACCGCACCAGGGATTCCGCGTCCATGTCCTTGAGCATAAAGGGCTCGGTAATCGTGGAAAAAGAGGTGATAATCGGACGTTTCGTATAGTTTTCCACACCGCCGGAAACGGCGACAGCCATTTCAATGATATACCGTGCGTTTCCAGCCTCGTAGGGCTGTATATACCCATGTTTTTTTCTGTTATTGCTTAAATTCTGAAAGAGACAATTCACATCCGTAGTTGTTGGAGGAAATTCTCCCAGTGCGTAGGTCAGGCTGCAGTACATGTTGATATGATCCAACTGATCCACCAGCTGGGCATACTCCGCCACATCCCCGATATTGACCAGGCGCTCTTCTCCGGTCTCCGTGGTAATGAACAAACTCCCCATAACAGGCCGGGTGTAGAAAAGGTTTTCCCGGTGGGGAAGAACGATATCCCCTTCCTGTTCGCGGCCTGCAAGGAGGAATTCCCCGGGAATTTGACCGATCAGTTCTTTCTGCATTTCCGCCGGAAACCTGATATACGAAGCGTTCTGCCGTTCATCAACTTCCGCTCCGGCCTTTTTAACGTACCCTAAGAGTTCGGGGTGACTTACCTTGATGCCCCGCTTTGCCATGAGGTGAGAGACGTGTTTCTTCAGCAACTCGATTTCGTTCTCACTTGCAATTCGTACAGTAAGCGGCTTTGCCATGTATACCTCCTGGTTCCGGATACTCCATTATCAGCCGGAACGGTACGAAAAACAACCTCTATTAAACAACCGGGTAGTGATGGTATAAAACAGTTGGTCCCGCTTCCTTTTGATATTGTCCGGACCCGGGAATTCCACTATGCTACGGGAGACATGACACAGCGGCAGGGAGGAATCGATGAAAAAGAGTGTCCGGGTCACGGTTGAGAAAATACAGGGAGTATGCCATGCAGGCATGAAAACCGGTGATTCCTTTATTATCAGAGACAAGGGACCTATGGTGCTGGAGAACACGGAGGGATGGTGTGCGGAACTGGTACACAATGCGTTTCCCGCGTGCATGACCTTTGCCGCCGGAGGAGCCTTCGGATGGGAAGATGCCGGGGGATCCGTCCGGCTCACCTGCCCTGATCCGGAAGGACGGGTTATCGTGAAAATCGAGCGCATCAACTGAAAACAGCCAAAGGGATGCTCAAAGTACCATCCTTTTCTATTCCCGTGAATAATGTACCCCCAATGCGAGGGGCGCTCCAGCCCGGCGGCCTCCCAGGGTAATGCCCAAAATGGTGAAGACATACGGGAGTGTCAGGAGAAACTGGTACGGAAAATTAATGCCCACACCCTGCAGCTGAAGTGAAAAAGAATCTATCAGACCGAAAAACATACTGAGCAGCATGATCCGTACCGGTTTCCAGTCACCGAAAATGACGATGGCGATAACGATCCAGCCCCGGCCGCCGGTTATACCCTGCATGAACAAGCCCGCGGAAGCTACCGTAAGGAATACTCCGCCAACACCTGCCATCATACCGCCGAATATCGTTGCTCCATACCGGTAAGCGCTGATATTTACCCCTTTCATGTCAATTGCGGCGGGGTTCTCTCCAATGCAGCGCAGTATCAAACCGTATTTCGTCCTGTATAAAAAGTAGAATACAAGGGGAACAAAGAGAAATCCGATATACGTGAGGATCTGTTGAGAGAAAACCACCTCTCCGATCACCGGGATTTCCGAAAGACCGGGTATGTGCACTGCCTGAAAAATTTCAACATTAGGCAGAATCGAACCGGAGAAATCAGCGAAAATAATTCTGTACAGGTAAAGGGTAACACCTGTAAATAACAGGTTAATGGCGAGACCGGCAACCGTCTGGTTGACCCTTAAAGTTACCGACATGAACGCCATCAACAGGCCCACAATTCCGCCGCCAACAGCCGCCATAAACACTCCCTGCCATAAAGAGCCGCTCTGATAAGCAACGAGAAAACCTACAAAAGAGCCCATCAGCATAGCACCTTCGACGCCGAGATTGAGAATTCCGGACCTGTTGGTAACAACCAACCCGGTGGCTCCGAACAAAATAGGGGTCGTAATCCTGAGCATTCCGGAGAAGAGGCTTGTAAAAAAAGCACTTGTAAGAATCTCACTCAACATCATATACTCTCCGGATTCTGTATTGAGAAAGAACCTCTGCTGCCATAACACAGATGAGTACCAGGCTCTGCAGGGCATATACAAGGGCAACAGGAACTCCGGCACTGACTTGCATCGAGGTGGAACCGTTTACCAAAGCACCGAAAAAGACAGCCGCTGCAACCACCCCGAATGGATGCAGTTTTCCCAGCAGTGCAATGATAATCCCCGTATACCCGTAGCCTGTTGATATATCGAGCCGGAGCCGGTGATGCACCCCGGCGATCTCACTCCCTCCGGCAAGACCGGCAATTGCCCCGCTTATGACCATCACGAGGATGATAATCCTTTTTGTATCGATACCTTTATACCGTGAAGCCGACCGGCTTTCACCGAGAGCCCGTATCTCAAAACCCGATGGTGTCTTCCACAGAAAGCAGAAGATCACTACCGCAGCGGTAACCGCCAACAGGAACCCCAGGTGGACCCTGCTGTGAGGCAGCACCATTGGAAACCTGACATTCTCAGGGATAAATGCCGTCTGCAGGTAGTAATCGCCTGGATCCCTCCAGTGATTTGAGATCATGTAGGAAAGTATGAATTGGATGATGTAATTCATCATAACCGTAACAATGATTTCGTTTACTCCGAGCACGGCTTTTAGAATTCCCGGGATTGCTCCGTACAGAGCTCCTCCAAACAGGGAAGCGAGGACTATGATAAGAACGGCAACAGGACGGGGGAATCCGGCAAGACTGATGCTTACCCAGAAAGCTGCCATTGCACCTGCAAAAAACTGTCCTTCAGCTCCGATATTGAATATCTTCGCCTTGAACGAAACAAGCACTGCCAGACCCGTAAAAATGAGAGGCGTAGACTGGATAAGGGTCTGGGTAAAAGCATACCAGCCTCCAAATGCTCCTCGAAACAGTGATCCGAATGCAAGCCATATATCAGCCTTTGCCGTGACGATCAGTATGGCACTGATGAGAAGGGCCCCGGTCAAACCGCCGATCAGTGCAGCCAGCTGTATCAGAGGTCCGGTACGATCCCGTTTTTCGAATCTCCATTTCCATTTCCGTTTCAGCTGCGGTCCCTCAGTCATGCTCCAACCCCTGCCATAAGAAGTCCGATCTTTTCAATATCCGCATTATCCGTATCAAACAGTCCCCTTATCTGTCCCCGGAAGATGACCGCTATGGTATCGGCAAGCTGAAAAATTTCATCCAGTTCTTCCGAAATCAGCAGGATTCCTGTACCGGATTTGCGCAGATCCAGGAGCCGGTGATGAACATATTCAATAGCCCCGACATCGAGGCCCCGTGTGGGCTGGTTCGCAATCAGAAGTTTTGGATTCTGGGAGAACTCCCTGGCCAGGATCACTTTCTGGAGGTTGCCGCCGGACAGTGTTTTTACTTTCTGCATTGGAGAATTGACTGCAATGCTGAATTCATCAATCTTCTGTCTGGAAAACGCGTCAATTTCTTTAAAATCCAGGAAGGGCCCCTTTCTGAAAATTCTTCTTTTATGGTTCCCCAGAATGAAGTTCTCCCGAACCGGGAAACTCATCAATAGTCCGTCGTGAATCCTATCTTCAGGGATAATTGCCAGACCTTTACTGATTCTCATCCAGGGAGTGCTGTCCGTGACATCCTCTCCATTTAATAAAACTTCTCCGGATTGAACATCTCCCACACCAGTGATAACATCGAAAATCTGTCCCTGCCCATTGCCTGCCACACCGGCAAGTCCAAGGATCTCTCCCTGCTTTATCATCAGGCTCAGTCCCTGCAGCGCTTCCCGCCGGTTTATCGTTTCAGTTACCACATTGATAAATTCCAGTACCGGTGAACCCGGTTCCACCGCTTCCTTTTCCAGCAGAAAGACGACATCCCTTCCAACCATTTTACGTGCCAGCTCCTGCCTGGTCATTGCATCGGTGTTGACTGTTGCGATGAGCTTTCCTTTCCTGAGCACGGTAACCCGGTGGGACACGTCCATTACCTCGTTCAGTTTGTGCGTAATAAGGAGGATGGAGAGTCCCTGGGTTACCATTTTCCTTAAGACTCTGAAAAAGTTTTCGATTTCCTGCGGCGTAAGTACCGCTGTGGGTTCATCCAGGATAAGGAACTCGACACCCACGTACAGGGTCTTGAGTATCTCAACCCACTGCTGTTTACCCACAGGCAGACGGGACACAACCGCGCCCAAATCGAGTTCGATCCCGTAGGTCTCACAAAGCCTGTTGATTTTTTTCGAAGCACTGTCCAGATTGAGCCGTATACCTTTCGATTCTGTCCCTACAATAATATTCTCAATCACCGTCATCGGCGGAACCAATTCGAAATGCTGGTGCACCATACCGATCCCCCGGCTGATAGCATCCCTGGGTGATGAGAACTCCACACGTTCCCCTTTGTAGAATACTCTTCCCGAATCCGGTCTGTAGGTACCGTTCAGGCATTCCGCGAAAGTAGTCTTTCCCGCCCCGTTTTCACCTAACAGGCAATGTATTTCTCCCGGGTCAATGAAAAGGGAAATAGAATCGTTTGCCAGGACACCGGGGAAATGTTTTGTCAACTTTTCTATCCGGATAACCGGAGATACTGCCCCTGTATCACTCATTGATTTTCTACCCCCCACCATACAGCATTACGCGGTACATGAACGTTATATCGGATCGGTCCGCATTTCAAGTATCCATACTATAAGGATCGGGTAGGAGGCAGGCTCACACCTGCCGTCCTCCCACACCACCGGGCATACGGTTCCGTACCACGGCGGTTCGTAATCCATCGCGATACGTCAACAAACTGTCGACGAACGAGTACATACCAAGAG
>JAJSAL010000040.1 GCA_024274705.1 Spirochaetota bacterium | reverse complement strand
CCAGGTTCGGCCTGCCCAGTACCCGGAAAGCTTCAACGTCCTTCCAGTCCGGCTGGGATATGATCCCTACCCGAAATCTTAAGTTTTCAAGAAATCTGCTGACAACCGCGGCTCCGAAAGAAGGATGATCTACATAAGCATTGCCGGTTATGAGGATGAAATCGCAGGAATCCCACCCCCTTTCGATACGGTCCTGCATGGTTACAGGGAGAAAAGGGTTCATCTTTTAAGGAACTGATCCACCATGATTTCGATGAATACATCCCGTTTTTCCTTGTCGAAGAAGTCTATACCGGTGTGGTATTCCAGGCCGGTGCGTAGAAAGAGGGATTGAATAGCTGCTATCATATTATTGGCGATAAGCTCAGCTTCGTTCCTGCCGGAACCCCGTTTCACTGTTTCCTGCACCAGGGGTACCAGATTACGCACGGTCTGGGCGGTGTTGTCCTTGTCCGATGGATTTATCAGATCGTAGAGAACCGAAATCCTGGATATTTTGGGGTACTCGGCCATGAAGTCTGCGGCGGTTTTCAGCATTTCCTTGATCATCACGCCGGGATTTTTCTTTCTGAACAGGAGATGCTCTTCCCACCGGGCGGTGATCTCCCTCCCAAGAAACATACGTACCGATTCCCGGATCAGGTTTTCCTTGGTACGAAAATGGTAGTTGATCAGACCGATGCCCACATGGGCCTTTCCCGCGATTTTCCGTATGGTTACCTTGTCCGGCTCCCCCTCTTCCCGCATGATATCGATTGCTGCATACATGATACGCTCTTTCGGCTTACGGGAGTGCTTTTCCACGGTCGCTGGTTCTTTGTACATTGATCAAATCCCTGTTCAAGACTCTACTTGGGGTCCGGAGCAATGTCAATGCTCACCCTCGAAAGGGGAGACGAGCAATATCCTTCATGAGTTCCCGCAGCAGCTTTACTACATGCCTTTTCTTCAGCCGGAATCCTTTTCGATTACCCCTGAACTTACCGTCTATCAGAGACTTGAGTTCCCTGCTTAACTCTGTTACCACTTCGTCTATTTCCAGGTGTGCTTCGAATTGGGAATGTTCCACATCCATAACAATGAGTATACAATATAACTTATGAAAAACGAAATCATCTCTTTTCTTTCAAACAGTCTGGATAAATACGGGTACCTTGGGGCGGTCATCGGCATCAGCGGGGGAATCGATTCCGCTGTAACCGGGGCGCTCTTAGTAGAAGCTTTAGGCAGAGACCGGGTCTTCGGGCTGCTGTTGCCGGAACGGGACTCCTCCCCGGATACGGTTCGGGATTCCAAACTGGTGTGCTGCCACCTGGGGATAGGATACAAACTGATCCGTCTTACCGGAATCCTCCGGAAAAAGGGCATCTACCGCATGCACCCTCCGGCACTCTTTTTTCCCAGGAAGGTGCAGGAGTGGTACACCAGGAAGGTGTGGGAAGAGGAGGGAGACACCTACATCAAAGAACTGACATCTTCGGGAAGTACAACGTTCCTGAAAGGCCTCGCTTACTACCGGATCAAACATCGGACCCGGATGACCATGCTCTACTTCGAAGCGGAAAAACGACACTACGCCGTTGTCGGTTCCACCAACAAGACCGAAGTAAAGATGGGTTTCTATGTGAAATGGGGAGACGATTCGGTTGATTTTGAACCCCTATCCCATCTGTACAAGACCGACGTGTACCGCCTCGCCGGGGAACTGGGCGTTCCCGACAGAATCATCGAAAAACCGGCCTCTCCGGATATCGCACCGGGTATAACCGATGAATATGCCATGGGTGTTTCCTATAAGGACATCGACAGGATCCTAAAGAAGATCGAAGGGGGAAAAGACCTTTCATCGGAAAAACCGGAGAACGTCAGGCGGGTAACAACTATTCTGAACTGCGCGGCATACCGGGAGATCAGGAGCCTCGGGATATCAGACCAGCTTCCCTAGATCCACCACGGCCGGGTGGAACTTAGCCTTCAGGATGTGAAAGGCGAGATCATATACCCCTGTTTTCGCCGCATCGATAACTGCCGAGTCGGAGGTGCACACCACCCCTTCTTCTTTACGCTTCAGGATAAAATCAGGGGACCTGACCACTTCGGGTCCACCGGGTATTCCCAGTTCATCCAGTTTATTTGTAAGCTCGACAGCGAAATCTCCGCTGAAGGAAACCGGCCGGTCAATGTACAGTCTGCAAAAGACTGGTGATGTTCTCTTTAAGAACTCCAGCATCAGGTCCATGGCACGGTAGAACATGTCATCCCGGACCAGGGAACCGAACACCTCCCCGGCATCCCGTAAGAAGCCGTCGTTCCCCAGGTACACGGCCCTGCCGTAAAGATAACAGGCAATGGTTATCAGGACATTGTAGGTATCGATGGAAACATGCCTGCCCCGGAGGCGGGACACCCGTTTTTTCTTTCTTTTCCGTGCAGCCTGCCGGGGACAAATTCCACGATAGAGCAGGACCCTCTGCTCTTTGCTCAGGTGATAGTGATCACCCACGATAGTAAGGGTCGATTTTTCAGGGTACCCTTTGTTAATAAGGAGATAGTAATCGGATACACCATTTTTAAAATCCTGTGTGAGGATCGTTTTCATCCCGTGCAGCGTGTACCGTTATTCCGCGGGTTCCTTAGGAATACCGTTGTCATCCCAGCCCCGCTTCCGGTAATAGATATCCAGAAGCCCTTCGAAAGCTTTTTCATCGATAACCTTACCGGCGGACGCGCCGGTCTGGATAGGACAGGATTTTACCTTGTACGGCATGGTATCATCTTTCCTGCTCATACCCATCTTCGTGTTGATAAGCCTAGTGATGTTGTAAATGTTGCCTGATTTTTTCAGGAGTTCCTCCAGGCTCGCCTTGTTCCCGGTCACAAAATAGTAAAAATTCTCATAGTGCTTTTCATTCAGTCCCAGTTCGATCCAGGGCAAACGGCAGACGCCGAGCATATCGAAAAGAGGTCTTAACGTTTGATGATAAATAACCAGGTCCACTTTTTCTTCATCGGACCAGTTCTCACCCTGCTCGATCTCCTTGGCAATGGTCCACGCCCGGGTGTGATGTGCACCGATATCAGACGTCGCGTAGGCCAGGGCCATGGAAGCTCCTGCCCTGCTGTCATAGGCACTCTGCTCGAGACCTTTCACATGGAGCACGATCTTGTCCATCTCCGGCCAGGTCTCGATCACGTTAAGAGATCCGTCCGCCAGAATATTGCCTATGCCTTCCCTGCAGGCTATCTTTCTGATCAGCGACAGTACTGCTTCTTCGTCTCCCCAGGTGATCGGTTTTCCGTCCAGGTCGCTTAAGGTGATAATCCCCTTTTCATAACCCTCGATAACGGCACCGATGAGGTTTCCCGTTGATATCGTATCGATCCCGAGTTCGTCGCACATCTGGTTTGCCGCCAGCACAGCTTCAAAGTTATCAACACCGAGATTGGAACCGAGCATGGCGCAGGACTCGTACTCCGGTCCCTCGGTTACCGTTCCGATGAACTTCCCCTGTTTTACCAGGCATACATTTCCGCAGCACATGGAACAGCCGAAACAGGCGCTGTCGCCGATCTTGTACTGGTTTACCATGGTATCGCCGTTGATGTTTTTGATCCTGGAAAAATTGGCGTCTTTGAAATTGTACGTTGGGAGAATGCCCACGGAATTGGCGTACTCCATCACATTCATCAGCCCTTCCCGCTGCCACATCTCGAAGTATTTATGCCCCCGCATGTAGGCGTACGCTTCTTCCGCCTCTCCCATGAGACCTTTAAGATCATGGACCGGAAGATCATGACTTCCCCTTACAACGATGGCTTTCAGGTTTTTAGAACCCATAACAGCGCCGATGCCGGTCCTGCCGGCATTCCGTGACCAGTCGTTGTTTACACAGGCGAACTTGACCAGGTTTTCCCCGCCTACACCAATAGCGGCAATGGTGACTTCATGGGTTTTCAAAGCATTCTTGATCATTCCTTCAGTTTCCAGGCAGGTCTTTCCTTTCAGTTCAGGCATGGGGATGATGGATGCCTCCCCGTCATCTACGAAGAGTACAGACAGCCCCGGTGCTTTCCCGGTTATGGTAAGACAGTCTATGCCGCTCTGCCGGAGCTCGATACCGAAAGTACCGCCGGTTGATGAGTCCCCGTATCCCCGGGTGGCTGGAGAAACCGTAACAAAAGAACATTTCCCTGAAGAGGGGAGGTACGTGCCTGTGAGGGGACCCGGAGCAATAGCCAGCATATTTTCCGGGCCGAGGGGGTCCACGGAAAAACCGTGTGCCGCCAGGTTATCCCATACCAGCTTCGCCCCGAAACCCCGGCCGCCGATGTACTGTTCCAGGAAATCATCGGACAACGCCTTGAACTCGCAGGTAGAACCGGAGAGATCTACATGAAGATAGTTCTTAAAGTATCCTGATTTCAGACTCATAACTCTTCTTTCCCTATTTCAGCGTACCGGATGGTCTTCTTTTCCCCTTTCTCCATGTACTCGATCTCTTTCATATGGGCATAGCTTAAGACATTGTTCATTCGCTTTGCCTCGCCTAAGGCCTGTTCCGGGATCAACTGGATCGCCCCCTTCGGGCATCTCTTCACACATTGTGGATCGCCGCCGCACATATCGCACTTGATGGGGTTGTCCACATCGCCATGGGCATACATTGCGCCGAAGGGACAGGCTTCTACGCACTTCATACAGGAGATGCAGAGCTCTTTATCCAGCTCCACCACATGCTGCGTCTTTTTCAGGGCCTCCCCGGGGCACGCTTCCGCGCAGGCAGGGATCTTACACTGGCTGCACACGATAGGCATCCGTACCACCGGGTGAGGATAGGTTACGAGAACCCGGATAGCGCTCTTCTTCGGATTGTTCACCTGGAAATGCTCGATGGCACAGACGAGTTCACAAATCCTACACCCTGAACACAGTTCAGGAATGACGGCCAGTTTCTTTGCCATAATAGTATCCTGTTATTTTTCTTTGCCTGATGAACTGCCGGTAATGCCGTTCCCGTCTTCCTTGCCGGGTTCTTCAGTATTCGGTCTCGGCTTCGGTTTTACCTTTGGTACCACCGCGTAGGTGATCTCTACACCAAAGTCAGGCCACATACCGAGGAGAAGGGTCCGGTCCGGCCCCCTGGATTCACCGTTTTTGTAGAAGATGGGGTACGCTGTTCCCAGGCGAATTCCGAGAGCGTACGCGGGATCTACACTGAACCTGAGCATGAAACTTCCGCCGAAAGAGGTCATATTGATATTCCCGTCATCCAGGGCGAGGGAGCCGTTGGGAATGCCCAGGAGAATATTGAGCTGCAGGGGTTTTGTCGATTCCCGGAGGTAGAATACGCCTAAGGCATCGTACACAAGACCTCCCCGACCCTGAAGGAGAAGGATAGAAATGCCCACATCTGTTTTAATGCCGAAGGTTCGTCCAAACCGGTATTCAAAACCGCCTCTGACACCGAAGTCCCAGGAAAACGTGATTCCGAGACTCATGGGGTATTCCACGGCAAAGGAAAAGGTACTGACAACCGTGATGAATACGAGGATAAAGAGAATCATTTTCCAGGGAATACGCGTTTTCTTTCTCATAAAGGGGATACTAACGTACTTTCTTTCAAGAAACAAGAAGGAAGGGTACCCTAAGGGGATGCCCCTTAGGGCAACTATTCGAAGAGTTCTTTCACCTTGATTTTTACTTCACTCATCAAGATAAAACCCAGAATCTTCAGCACCGGTTTCCCCGGGTCCTGCCGGGTCTTAAGAAAGCGGTCCTCCTTGACGGTTGCCATAATCTGGGCGATATCACTCTCAACGGTGAGCTCAGGTGGGACGATGATCTTCATATCACTCATCACACCTGTCAGCTTGATCGTTGTGACCCCCGGCGGCAGCGTTACATCCCTGAAATCCAACGTCAGGTCACCCATGACTGCCACGATATCGGTATACTTGCAATTAAGCCGTTCACCTGCGGCTTTTTTCTCCCCTAAGAACACCGAAATGTTCTGGGTTCGCCGGTGATGGAGGAGGGGAGGGCGCTTTTTACAGTCCGGAAGGTTCACAGGAAGATCTTCTATCAGCGCTTCTAAGTCCGCGACCGAACGGGCCCTGTGCATCCGGGATACACGGTCCTCGTATTCCGCGTCATTCAGGATATCCTGAGTATAACACTCCTTAAGGATGACCTCTGTGAGTTCATTCATTTTTACAAAATGGAGTCCCGGGAACCGTCCGGCCGGCCCGCCGCTTCTCTCCGGAACGTTCTGATCACTCATATATGGAGAAAATCCATTGTACCGCTTTACTTTCAGTCCCTTGTGCAACGGTTTCATAAAAAGCTCTTGCCCGACGCTCCAAAAGGATTGCATTTTTAAGGATTTCCAGTTCGGTTTTTTCTTTCATACCGGTAAGGCTCCTTCCGATGGTTCTTTACACTAATAATAATAGGTGATATCGTTTAAATACAAGGAGTTTTTCAGAATAACATGTTTCTGAATTTCACCCTTATTCTCTCCTCATCCAACCATGTACGGAATGTAATAAAATTTGACTTCCGGTGATTTTGGCTTTATTATTCTAAATTATATGTCTATGTCCTGTCATAATTTATGATCAATTTCCAGTACATACGGCACCATAGGTAATTCGATCATCAGCGGGAGAGTGTGTGGCTAAAAAGGATTTTCCGACAATCCATTTTTATGATCAGGATTTTGTCGATATTTATGACCGGACATGGGTCTGGACACAGGATTTCTGGAAAAAGGGAACCAACCGCAATCATTTTGTGTCCCGTTATTTCAACTATCCCGGCAGCGATACTATCCATCAGTTCGATACCTGTCTATCCACGTTTTTTCTCGTGTACACCAATAAAAATGTGCCTGTAGCGCCTCTGCTGGAGAATTTTTATCAAAACCAGGAAGAGTCAGGCGCTATACGTGGTGAGTACAGCGAAAAAGACGGTAAACCTGTGCTTCACGAAGACAACCCGGAAGGAATCCACCCCCCCCTCTTCTCCTGGGTGGAATACAATATGTACCACAAGGTGGGTCTGAAAAAACGGTTAAAAGATATCATGCCGGTACTGGAACGGTATTTCGAATGGGTGGAGTCCACCTTTAAAGACGAGAACGGCCTATATGCCGTACCCCTTTCTGCGTGCATGATGCCTAATGCTCCTCGGAAAGGAACTCATTACCCGGTAGATTTCAACACACAGCAGGCCATCAATGCCCTGTACATGTCCGCGTTAGGCGATATTCTGAATGATAAAGAGATCAGCTTTAAATACAAACGGCAGTATTTTTCTCTGAAAACCCGGATCAACTCCCTTATGTGGAACGAAGATGATGGTTTTTACTACGACCTGGACAAAAATGAAGAGCAGATCCCGGTAAAAACCATCGCTTCCTTCTGGACCCTCCTCGCTGCAATCCCGAATGAGCACCGGGCAAATCTTCTCATCGATCACCTGATGAACCCCGAAAGCTTTGGTGTGGAAAATCCTTTTCCAACCCTGGCAGTGTCAGAACCGAAATTCGACCCGAAAGGGGGCGGATGCAGGGGTTCTGTGTACCCTTTGTTTACCTTCATGGTGATTAAAGGTCTGGAAAAGTACGGGAGATACGATATTGCCCGGGAATGTTCTATCCGGCATCTCTATTACATGCTGGACACCCTCCACCCTGAAGGAAAGAGTAAAGGGAATTTGTACGAAGCATATGCGCCCCGTAGTGAAGGACCTGCCGTGTGGAAAGGAAACGATTCATTTCCACGTCCTCTGTTCCTTCCCTATGCAGCTCTCTCGTCTATTACCCTGATGATAGAGAATGTAATCGGCCTTTACATCAGCCTTCCGCGGAAAACCGTTGACTGGATCGTCCCCTCCCTGGAGATTATGGGCATCGAAGATCTATCCCTCAAGCGAAACATGATCACTATTATTAGCAACAAGAGCGGCCGTGGCTGGGAAATACGGCTGGAATCAGAAAAACTGTACTATTTTACTTTCAATCTGCTAGGAGAAAAGAAGAAGACATTACCCATTCCATCGGGCAAATGTTCCATGCTCATCGATAAACTGTAACAATGAAACGAAGTATAACCAGGACGTATCTATATCTGGTAAAATGGTTTATCCTGGCAGTTGTCTCCGGCATCACCGGAGCTCTTCTGGTCCGTTCGTTTTTTCTCCTCTCCACGGGCATACAGTCCTTTTTTCGCACTATTCCGGTACCTCTGTTTCTCTGGCCCGTTTTAGGCGCAGTAATTGCAGGATCACTCATCTACAGGATCGAACCCCACGCCTCCGGCGAAGGTATTCCTTCCTACATCAGGGCCCTGACTGCAGGGAAAGGGAAATTCTCTTTTTCCGTTACCTTTTTCAAATACTGGGCAGCCCTGGCTACGATCTCGACCTTTGGTAACGGCGGCATCGTGGGCCCTTTAGGAAGGGTTTCCGCCGGACTCATGTCATACGTCACCAGAAAGATGGAGCGAATCTTCAAACCTGAAGACTGGCGGACAGCCGGAATATGCGGCCTCGCCGCCGTTACCGGATCGATCTTCCAGTCCTCCATCGGCGGGGGGCTCTTCGCAGTGGAGGTCATTCAGCGTGCAAAGATCGGATACAAGGATGTATTCCCTGCCATCCTTGCCAGCAGTGCCTCTGTGTATATCTTCCGCCTCTTCGGGTGGTCCCCCTTTTACGTGATTCATGCCAGTCCGGAGTTCATGGACCTTTCCTGGATCTGGGCCCTGCTGATCCTGGCGGTTGTATCCGGCGGTGTGGGAGGCCTTTTTATCAAGACCTATGCCCTGGCCACACGTATCTTCAAACGGACCCACGGTATAGTCCTTCTTAAAGTCGTCAGCGGTTCACTAGCAGCAGGAGCAATCGCCTGGGCTCTCAACCCCGAACTGTTAGGTACCAGCAACTCCATGATTTCTGCCGTGTTCGATATGGACCGGGTCTTCTTGACAGGGAATGTGGGCAGTACGGTTCCCTTCGCCCTGGTGCTGATTATCATGATGCTTGCCAAAGCCCTGGCCAACAGTGTAACCGTAGGTTCCGGGATGAGTGCCGGGTTCGCCGGTCCTGCCGCTATTATAGGGCTCCTCTTAGGAGCAGCATCGGCGGAACTACTCGGGGTACCCCTGGGGTCCGGCACGTATCACGCTTTTGTCGCTGCCGGCTTCTGCGGTGTACTGACGGCTAGTATGAATATCCCCCTTTCCGCGGCAATTATGACCGTGGAAATTTTCGGAACAGTATACAGCCTGCCGGCTGCCCTCGCCGCGATTATCGGGTTCCAGGTGACCCGGGCACAGACCATCTATGACTATGCTCTGCAGCAGCCCTATGCAGACGAGATGTAAACGGTTCCACAACCGGACGAAATAAGGAGCCCTTTTTCTTGTCAAACCTGCCTTTTTTCCCACAGCCGGTTTGCTTTCAGAGACGTATCACCTTATGTTATACTCTGAAAGGAATACCGAAGGAGGATACCCATGGCTGATCTTAAAACAACGTATATGGGCTATGAACTGAAAAACCCGATTATTGCCGGGGCCTCGAGTCTTACATCCAACGTAAGCGGTGTGAAAAAGGCAGCCGAGAGCGGGGCCGGAGCCGTCGTCATCTCTTCCCTGTTCGAGGAACAGATCCAGGCGGAATCTTTTCTGCTGGAAGAAGGAATGCATCAATATGATAACCTCAACGCAGAAATGACGACGCTATTTCCTGATGTAGACCACGGCGGTCCGGAAAAACACCTCATCCTGGTCAAGGAAGCCAAAAAAGCGGTGGATGTCCCGGTGTTTGCCAGCCTCAATGCAGTAACCAGGGAAGCCTGGATTACATACGCTTCTCTCCTTGAAGATACAGGAGTAGACGGACTGGAACTGAATTTTTATTCCACCCCGTTATCGTTTTCAGAAAGAGGGGAATCCATCGAAAAAGAACTGATAGAAACCCTGAAAGCCGTTAAAAAAACGGTTTCTATACCGATTAGTGTTAAATTGAGTCCCTTCTATACGAATCCTTTCAACCTTATCAAACAGATTGATGATGTGGGAGTCAACGGGTACGTCCTGTTCAACCGATTCTTTCAGCCTGACATCGACATCGACAAGGAAACAAATGTACTTCAGCACAACCTGAGCACCTGGAACGATGCAAAGCTGCCCCTCCGGTATGCAGGCATGCTGTACAACAAGATCCAGGGGGATGTGTGCTCCAGCAGCGGAATCCTCAGCGGCAGAGATGCTGTAAAAATGGTGTTGGCAGGGGCTTCATGTGTCCAGGTGGTAAGCACTCTGTTCCGGAACAAAGTCTCCTATATCTCGGAAATGGTTAAAGAGATTGAAACATGGATGGATGGAAAAGGGTACAAATCGATCCGGGACTTCCGGGGTCACTTAAGCGAAGAGAACAATCCCGATCCCTGGGTGTACAAACGGGCCCAGTACGTCCGGCTTCTCCTGAAACCGGACTGGATCTCCCGGGAAGGGTAAGGAGTGCCTATTATCACTCCTTCGCCGTTTTGGCTTCCAAAATGGCGAAACAAGGAGAATAATTGCTTGATTAATAAAAGGCTAGTGTTTACTCATTGAGTAATGAGAAGAGTCAAGTTTTTTCCTTGAGATCAAGAATTTAAACAGAATCAGAAAAAAAGATCTCACCGGCTCGAAAAGCTTGAGGACAGATTATCCGGAGGCGAAGCTCTTTTTCCTCTGCAGGGGAAAAGAAAAACGTACCATTGACGGTATACTATGTTCTCCAATTGATGAGTTTTTAATAATGATGGTACCCGGAACAGCACTTGGATCAATTCCCTGATAATTTCATTGTTCCAGCCGGGTTCGGTCGACAATAAGGGATCTACAAACAAG
Organism: Spirochaetota bacterium; assembly: GCA_024274705.1. Lineage (GTDB taxonomy): Bacteria > Spirochaetota > Spirochaetia > SPDA01 > JAJSAL01 > JAJSAL01. The sequence continues at coordinate 4,974 of JAJSAL010000040.1, read as the reverse complement.
AATATTATTGATATACTTTGAAAGTACGTTCATTAAACATTTTTTATTAACACCACTCTTCAATTTTATTACACAGGATAATATACATAGCATGAGACCACAGTAGCGGTTTTGCTATCGGTCCCCAACGCATAAACCAATAATCATAATTGTCTTTAAAAAATAATTCGTTTGGTATCTGTTCCGGTAGTTGTCCCTGAGAATCAGCTTTTAAACGAACCAGTTCTTTCATTTCTCTGGCTTTATTACATTCTCCATTCCTCGCATAATATAACCCGAGCCAGGCTGTCAGCAGGGGCCATTCTCCACCTCCATAATAAGAGTCATCCCGAAACCGGTGGAGTCCGCCGGCAGTTAACAAATCCTTTTCGATTTTGCCTACTGTATTCTTCATAACAGAGTTATCAATTGAAACAAGCTCATACGGAATAGATAAAGCTAACAGGCTTGAATCAACCTTTTCACTGTTAATGTGCTTAATAAAATGGTCATTATGAATGCCCTTTGTGAATAAAAAATCTTTAATTGCGGTTATTGCACTCGAATAGTTTTTCCCGGTGATATCCTGAGCGGAAATCAATCCACTACAAATGGATGCAAGCGTATATATATGTATTGTATCGGGATTCTCTTCCCAGAGATCATAACAGGGTGTTTTCCACAGAGCAATTAAGTATTGAATAACACTTTCAACTGCTTGTAATATTTCTGAAGAAAGCTCATTTTTCGAAATTATCACATGTTGACGCAAGGACCACAACCAGACTCCGAAACCATCTAACTGAAAATTTTCCCATTCTTCAGTCCCATCTTCTCCATTCAGACAGTAACGGGTATGGAGCAAATCAGACTGATCCAAATTACAATTGGATTTTATCTTACTGATTGTATTTATAATTTTATTCTTTCTTTTATTTATAACAGACGCGCACCAGTTATGAAACAACCATGAACTATTGAAAACCCCGAAGAGATCCATGGCATAGGCAATATAAGAACCATCCCGGAACCATGAATAGTTATAAACAGTAAAATTAGGGGAAGCAATATAAGCTCCCCCTTCATCCTGGTTCTCAATAATTATCCTGATACTTCTTTCGAGAAGATTATTTCCCGGCTTCATCCTAAACATTTGCATCTCCATTAGCCGGCGGGAGGATCTTTTTTCTACTCTGCTTATTCAACTTATATACTGGTATCCGGTTAAGGGGGACATTTACTGTTAGCCATTTCGGTCCGGTATGCAAGTTTTTTTCCCAGAAATCCTCCCACTCCCCTTCAGGCAGATAGACCTTTCTTCTGCCGCCGTTTTTATTGAATACCGGTGCAACCAGCAGGTGCCTCCCAAATAAATATTGATCTTCGATATTCCATACTTCCGGATCATCATCCCAATCAAGGAACAAGGGCCTCATAAGAGGCTCTCCGGTACTGCAGCAATAATCCGCTTCTTCGGTAATATACGGAACCAGGTCCTTTCTGAGCGACGCGAATTCCCTGTATATCGGGATTACATCTTTGTTGTCGTTCAGCTTTGCTATATTCCAGGGGGTACGGTCAATGCCGGGTTCGGCATAATGGTTAAAGTCTGAATGATACTGCATTATTGGAGTGAATACCGCCATTGCAGCAGCCCGGAGATAGAGTTCCGCGGAAGGTACTTCACCACTGAAACCCGCTAAATCCCAGCCCATGAAGGGAATACCTGATAATCCCGCATTGATCAGCGCATAATATACCGAGTGGAATTCATCCCAGGTTGAAGCCTGATCTCCGGCCCAGTGAAGCGGGATCTTTTGCGCTCCCGTAAATCCAGCTCTGCTGAAAGTAATTCCATCACCCTCCTTGTACCGGTTTATAAATTTATGATAAGCCTGTATATACAGATTTGGATATTTATTCCAAATTTCAGCGGAAGTAGCTCCGTTGTGAAATTGCAGGGAATCGCCCCAAATATGTTCTCCACCATCTGTTTTAAATCCATCTATGCCCAGTTCTCTGACAAGGTATTCCCGTTTGGAAAGCCACCAGGATACAGCTTCAGGGTTGGTGACATCCAGCAGCAAACCATTATTAAACCATTTCGGTTTTACTCTGTAAGGGGTGCCTTCTTTGTTCAATACACAATAATTTTTCTCTTCTATAAATTTTTTATCGATTTCGTGCTGTTCGTTATAGTTATCAATATGTTTTAATACCGGTATCTGCCATAGGACCACTTTTATACCGTGTTTATGAAGATACTCTATCAATCCTTTAGGGTCCGGCCATTTCCCGTCAGGATTAAAAGTGAAATCGGAATACGTAAAGGAGTCCTGTGCCGGCTTCGGTTCATAGCGGGCGTCATTCCATATATAAAAATTCTTCTCATCGCTCCATGCTTCGATTACCAGGACGCTGCATGGTATATGATGCTCCATTGTGTTTTTAACTTCCCGCATCACTTTTTCCTGGCTATTCCATTCATTGCTGCTCATCCAGGGTCCGAACACCCATCCCGGAATTTTTTTAGGCTTTCCAGCGATAGCAGAAAAAGAACGAAGCACTTTTTTAGGGGAACCGAACAACAGAAAACTCGTAGATTCGAGGTTTTGTCCAAGGTCCTCCTCGACCGCCCAGGCATCTTCTATAGTATTACAAAAATCGAATTGCATATATTTTGAGGAGTTCACATGGAACCCATATCCGGCAGAGGAGATAAAAAAAGGTACCGGAAGATATGTTTTCTTTCCCTGATGCGTATATTTGTCAAAAACGCAAATATCGAGAATCTGTCCTCGCTGATTGAACTTATTATACCGCTCGCCAGTGCCGAAAAACATTTCACCTGGCGCGGAACAGAAGGTTTGTCTGATTTTTTGTATATTTGCTTCAGAATCAATACACACTTCCGCAGGCATCTTTTCCTTAAAAGAATCCATCGCCTGCGGATTATTTAAAGAAAAAAGGAATTGCTTCTTATCGATATGTAAAGAAAAAAATTCATTTTCATATTGAGAGTGTTTCTCATTGTCATGTTTCAGTATCCAATGGAATCGATTGTCATTTTTAAATTTATTCTTACTATGAGGAATTTCTCCAATAACTCTTTGAATTTTTATTACATTTTCTTCATGTGCAGTAAATATCGTGTGTAACTCAAAAAGTCCGGAATTATATACTGTAGATATTATTACTGTATTTTTATCTATATTTATTTCGTTTATCTTCTCGCACTTTAAATTGTTTAAAACTCTTATCTGATAAGGGCCGGCTGATTCAGTTTGATTTTTAGATTGAGCGAATATGCTATACGAATAGGTCTGATGCTTTGTAATTTCCGGAAACTGAATTCCCCAGATACTGCTGTTTTCCACTATTTCAATTAATTTCCCGTTAATTTTTATTGGTCCATCATTTTCTTCATTTGTCATGACGGCCCAGACATGTTTGATTTGTTCTGACGGCAGAACCTGTACGAGTGCTAAAGGTGTATCTCCGACCATGGGGTTACGAGGAATAAGTTCAGATTTTTCCCGAGTGTAAGGATGTCCTGATCCGGAAGGATTGTGCAATATTTTTTCTACCATATGTAAGACCTCTTTTCTACTATTTGGGGTTACCGTACGATTTTATTGAGGCGGCGAAGATCCGCCGCCTCTTTATAACAACCGTTACTGATTAATCAGCAATTGTATCTTTTCTTTCGCGTTGTCTAAGGCTTCCTTGGCAGTGATCAGCCCAAGTCTTGCTTTGGTTATTTCATCACCTACCGCGGACGTCAATTCATTCCACCGGTCCGCTATAGGACCAACCGGAGGAAGAACAAGACTATCCAACGCCTGAAAAACAACCTCTTTTGAATCCGGCGGCGAAGTTCTATAATATTTTTCCATCATTGAATCATTATTTATCGCCGGCAGACTCCATCCCCGGTCTATCCTAAGGTCGATGACAACCGGATCGGCCGTCATGAACTTAATAAACTTCCATGCGGCTTCCCCTTTTTCAGTGGTTTTCGATACTACCAGGCCATCAGCAAAAAAATGATGCGCTTTTTGTGTGTTTCCCGGTTCAAGTGCAATGTCCCATTCAAACTCTGCGTCAGAAAACCGGCCGAAATTCCAGATGCCAAACCGGGCCATACCTATTCTGCCGGCTTTAAACTCGTTTAAATCATGATCAGGTTGAGTGAAACTGTCATCATTTAACGGAGGAGATACATTATATCTTTCCGCTTTATCGAACATCCATTGAAGTGCATCGACACACGCAGCGCTATCTATCGTGACCAGGGAATTATCCGGACTGAATATACTTCCTCCGTTCTGGGCAATAGTTTTATAAAACTCCCAGAATTGTATCGGCGAATATGTTCCCCAGATTCCGTTTTCCTTATCCGTGATTACCTGCGCCGCGGCAAGTTCATCTCCCCATGTCCACTCCGGAGAAGGATAAGAAAGTCCATGCTGATCAAATAATTTTTTATTATAGAACATTACAACAACAGAAAAATTCTGGACAATGCCATACTGTTTACCGTTATATGAAAATGCGTCATATGCCAGCTTCTTGTATGTACTCTCATCAAACTCAGAATCCTGTTTAATTACCGGCGTAAGATCCAGAAGTAAATCCCTCGTCGCATATGTCATGAAATTTTCATATCCAACTTCAAAAACATCCGGAGCAGCTTTTCCTGCATTTATTACAGTGTTCAACTTTGTGTAATAATCAGCCCAGGCCAGCACTTCTTCCTGAACATCAATATCAGGATTCCTTTTTTCAAATTCAGCAATCATGTCTGACAAGGTTGATTCCTGTGATCCACTTGCTGTATACTGTAAGAACGTTAATTCAATTTTCTTACTTTCCGGTGTTCCTGCCCCAAACAGGGCGCCGGAAAGCACAATTACCATAACAATTGCAATACTTGTTCTTTTCATGAAAAACTCCCTTTTCGCTTTATTTTCTTTTTGCTAACTTTTTTAATTT